>NZ_JBWOMN010000077.1:0-21161 GCF_056449545.1 Oceanicella sp.
CGGCGGCGGCCCGTGGGGCGGCGGCGGCGGCGGCCCGGGCGGCGGCCCGGGCGGCGGTCAGGGCCCGGACATGGATGAAATCCTGCGCCAGGGCCGCGACCGGCTGAAGGTGATCTTCGGCGACAAGAACGGCGGCCGCGGCGGCGGCGGCGGCGGCGGTTTCGGCAGCGGCGGGCTTGGCCGGGGGGGCTATGTGCTGATCGGCCTCGGCGCCATCGCGCTGTGGGCCTCGGCTTCGATCTACACCGTGGCGCCCGAGGAGGAATCGGTCGAATTGCTGTTCGGCAAGTTCTTCGCCACCCAGGGGCCGGGCCTCAACTTCGCGCCCTGGCCGGTGGTCACCTATGAAAAGCTGCCGGTCACCCGCGAGACCATCATCAACATCGGCGAGGAGGCCGCGTCGGGCGGCCGCGGGCGGCGCACCGACGCCGGGCTGATGCTCACCGGCGACGAGAACATCGTCGACATCGATTTCCAGGTGGTCTGGAACATCGCCGACCCGGCGAAATTCCTGTTCAACATCGCCGAGCCGGACGCCACCATCCGCGCGGTGTCGGAATCGGCCATGCGAGAGGTCATCGGGCGTTCCGAACTGAAGCCGATCCTCAACCGCGACCGCGCCGTCATCAGCCAGCAGGTCGAGGACCTGATCCAGCTGACCCTCGACAGCTACAAAAGCGGCGTCAACATCGTGCGGGTCAACTTCGACGGCGCCGATCCGCCCCCGGAGGTGATCGACGCCTTCCGCGACGTGCAGGCGGCGGCGCAGGATCGGGACACCTCGGAAAAACGCGCCGAGGCCTACGCCAATCAGCGGCTGGCCCAGGCGCGCGGCGAATCCGCGCAGGTGCTGCAGGAGGCCGAAGGCTATTCGGCCCGCATCGTCAACGAGGCCGAGGGCGAGGCCGCGCGCTTCATCGCCGTCTACGACGAGTACGCCCAGGCCAAGGACGTCACCCGCAAGCGCCTGTATCTGGAAACCATGGAGCGCGTGTTGAGCAGCGTCGACAAGATCATCATCGATGAAAGCGTCAGCGGCGCGGGGCAGGGGGTGGTGCCGTATCTGCCGCTCAACGAAATTCGCAAGGGGGGGTCGAAGTGATGAAAAAGGGACCCATCGCCATCGGGCTGATCGCGCTCTTCGTGTTTCTTCTCTCCAATTCGCTGTTCATCGTGGATGAGCGCAAGCAGGCGCTGAAGCTGCAGTTCGGCCAGGTGATCGGCGAGCGGGGCGGCTACAAGGAACCGGGCCTCTACTGGAAACTGCCGCTGATCCAGAACGTGGTGTATTACGAGGACCGCATCCTGCCGCTCGACAGCTCCGAGCTTGAGGTGACGCCGCTTGACGATCGTCGCCTGATCGTTGACGCCTTCGCGCGCTGGCGCATCACCGACCCGCTGCTGTTCCGCCAGGCGGTGCAGAACGAGGCGGCGGCGCTGCCCCGGCTGGGGCGGGTGCTGAACGCGGCGCTGCGCGAGGTTCTCGGCTCGGTGATGTCCGACAGCATCCTGTCGGCGGATCGCGAGGGGCTGATGACCCGCATCCGCGACGCCAGCCGCACCAGCGCCCGCACATTGGGGGTCGAGATCATCGACGTGCGAATCCGCCGCGCCGATCTGCCGCGCCAGAACCTGCAGGCCACCTTCCAGCGCATGCAGGCCGAACGCGTGCGCGAAGCCGCCGACGAACGCGCGCGCGGCGAAGAGGCGGCCCAGAAGGTGCGCGCCAACGCCGATCGCCAGGCGGTGGAGCTGATCTCGTCGGCCAGGAAGGACAGCGAGATCATCCGCGGCGAGGCCGATGCGAGGCGCAACAAGGTCTTCGCCGAAGCCTTTGGACGGGATCAGGAATTCTTCGCCTTCTACCGCTCGCTCTCGGCTTACGAGAAAGCGCTGACCGGCGAGAACTCAACGCTGGTGATCTCGCCCAACAGCGAGTTCTTCGAATATCTCTATGGCAGCACCGCCAATTGACGCCGTCGCCGGCCGGGACCGCGTCCCGGCCGACGACCCATGCGCCCGCCCCGCCGCCCGTCCCGTCGCGGGCGCGGTCGCGGGCAGAGGACAGCAAGGTTGCACGATCTGATCTTCGCCATCGGCGCGCTGCTGGCTTTCGAAGGGCTGGTGCTGGCGCTTGCCCCCGACCTGCTGATGTCCGTGCTGGACCGCCTGCGCGCCGAACCCCGGGATCGACTGCGCGCGCTCGGGCTGATCATGGCCGCGGCCGGGATCGTCGTGCTGTGGATGAGCCGTTGAACCGCCCCGGAAACGCCGTCGGCGCCGCGCGCTCGCTTTTTTGTGAAGACTTCCTTCGCGGTTTCCCTTGCACTGTCGCGTTCAGACCACAACTCAAGCGCAATCCCAAATTCCGCCGCAGCGCCCCTTTCGCTGGCGGCGGCGCCTTCGGGTCAGACAGGCCTGACCCAGCTTGCGCAGAGGCGTCCAATCAATCGGAGGACCAAAGGTGAAATACAGCACTACGCCCATCGTCGCGCAGAGCCGCGTTCAAGCGGCGCGCCGCCATCCGGCGCCCGCGTTTCTGCCGCGTCTCGTCATCGCGACCTTCGTCATGCTGGCGCTGCTGCTCGCCGCCGTGCAGAACGCCGCCGCCGCGCGCGGCGCCCCGGACAGCTTCGCCGACCTGGTGGAGCGGCTCAATCCGGCGGTGGTCAACATCGCCACCTCGCAGACCGTGACCCAGCCCCAGCGCCCCAGCGGCCCGACGCTGCCCGAAGGCTCGCCGTTTCGCGACCTGTTCCCGGACCTGTTCGGCGGTCAGGGCAATGGCGGGCCGCGCAAGCTGCGCGCGCTCGGCTCGGGCTTCGTGATCTCGGCGGACGGCTACATCGTCACCAACAACCACGTCATCAAGGACGCCGACGAGATCAAGATCAATTTCGCCGACGGCGAATCCCTCGATGCGACGCTGGTGGGCACCGACCCCAAGACCGACATCGCGGTGCTGAAGGTCGAGGCGGCCAAGGCGCTGCCCTTCGTCACCTTCGGCGACAGCGACGCGGCGCGGGTCGGCGACTGGGTGCTGGCCATCGGCAACCCGCTGGGCTTCAGCGGCTCGGTCTCCGCGGGCATCATCTCGGCGCGCAACCGCAACATCAACGCCGGGCCCTATGACGACTTCATCCAGACCGACGCGGCCATCAACAAGGGCAATTCCGGCGGCCCGCTGTTCAACATGGACGGCGAGGTCATCGGCGTGAACACCGCGATCATCTCGCCCTCGGGCGGTTCCATCGGCATCGGCTTCTCGGTGCCCTCGGCGATCGTCTCGGGCGTGGTCCAGCAGCTGCGCGAAAACGGCGTCACCCGGCGCGGCTGGCTCGGCGTGCAGATCCAGACCGTCACCGACGAGATCGCCGAGGGGCTGGGGCTCGATGACGCGGCCGGGGCGCTGGTTTCGGGCGTGGTCGATGACGGCCCGGCGGCGGAAGGCGGGCTTCAGGTCGGCGACGTGATCCTGAAATTCGACGGTCGCGACGTGTCCGAAATGCGCGACCTGCCGCGCATGGTCGCCAACACCGAGGTCGACAAATCGGTGCGGGTGGTGGTCTGGCGCAAGGGCAAGACCCAGACGCTGAAGATCAAGCTGGGCCTGCTCGACGAGGGGACCAAGGTCGAGAACGCCTCGATGAAGCAGCCGGCGCATCCGGATCAGGCGACGAAGGTGCTGGGCATGATGCTGTCGCCGCTTTCGCCCCAGAAGCGCGAACAGGCCGGCGTCGCCGAGGAGGTCAAGGGCGTGCTCATCGAACAGGTGAAGCCCGACGGCCCGGCGGCCGAGAAGGGCCTGCGCCCCGGCGACGTGATCGTCGAGGTCGGGCAGGAGCAGGTTCTCCAGCCCTCCGAGGTCCAGGAAAAGGTTGACGCCGCGCGCGAGGCGGGGCGCAAGTCGGTGCTGCTGCTGATCAATTCCGGCGGCATCCTGCGCTTCATCGCCGTCAGCCTCGAAAGCTGATCCGCGCCGCCGCGCGGCGCATCGGCAAGCATCGACGCCGCCCCGTCCCGGGGCGGCGTCTTGCGTTTGGCGGCTCAGTGGAAATCCCGGCTCGGGAACAGTTGTCGCGCCTGATGGCGGGGGTGGCGCGGCCCGGCGCCGCCATGGCGCCCCGTGCCGCGATTCGGGCCGTTCCCGGGGCGATGGGCGGCGTGCTCCAGCGCCGGCTGCGCCGGCATGTCGCGCGCGCCCCGCGCCAGATCGTCGAGCATCTCGCTCAGATCCTCGATGCGTTCGGCCACCACATGCACCACCTGCCCGTCGCGCTGCACCCGCCCGGTGACGCGCAGCAGCCGCCCGGCGATCACCTGCCGGCGAAAGCGTTCATAGACCTTTTGCCAGATGACGATGTTGGCGATGCCGGTCTCGTCCTCCAGCGTCACGAAGATCACCCCCTTGGCCGAACCCGGCCGCTGGCGCACGATCACCAGCCCGGCGACGCAGATCCGGGCCTTTTCGGGCGGCTCGTCCAGGCGCCCGGCGGGGAGGCTGGCGGGGGGGCGGGGCCAGTCGGGAGGCGGATGAACATCTCGGAACATAAGGCGAACATAGCCCATATTCGCAACCGCGCCAAGCGCGGTTGCGCGTCACCCGGCGGCGTCGAGGATCGCGATCAGCGTCGCGACGGGCAGCGGCGTCGGATTGCCCTTCATGGATGACGAGGCCCCCGAGGCCGCCGCGATCTGCGCATGCGCCGCCGCCTCGACGCCAAGATCGGCCAGTCGAGGCAGACCCGCCGCGTCGATCCAGTCTTCCAGCGCGTCGAAGGCCCCGGGCGCCGCGACCCCGAACGCCGCGCCGATCCAGCCGGCGATCTCGTCGAGCCGCGCCGCGGCATCCCCCGGCGCCGCGCGGTTGGCGCGCAGCACATGGGGCAGCAGCCGCCCGCAGATGGCGCCGTGGGCGCCGCCCGCATGGCCGCCCAGCACGCCGGCCAGCCCATGCGCCGCGCCCAGCCCGGCATTGGCCAGCGCCAGCCCGCCCAACAGGCTGACCAGCGCCATGTCGGCACGCGCAGTCGCGTCCTCGCCCCCGCCGCCCCCGCCGCCCCCGTCGCGCATCAGCCGGGGCAGGGCGGCCAGGGCGCGCGGGATGGCCTCGCGGCACAGGGCGTCGGTCATGGGGTTGGCGCGGCGCGAAACATAGGGTTCGATCACCTGTGTCAGCGCGTCGAGCCCGGTGGCCAGCGTCACCGCGCGGGGCAGGCCGCGGGTCAGGTCAGGATCGACCAGCGCCAGCCGCGGCAACAGGCCCGGATCGCGCAGCGACACCTTGCGCCGGCGTTCGGGCACGCCGAGCACCGCGTTGCGCGTCACCTCGGCGCCCGTGCCCGACGTGGTGGGAATGGCCACGATCGGCAGGGCGGGGACGGCGAGCGGCATGCCGTCGCCCACCACCTCCAGATGCGTCATGGCGCCGCCCGGCTGCGGGGCCAGCCCGGCGATCGCCTTGGCCGCGTCGATCGCCGATCCGCCGCCGATTCCGACCAGAACCTCGGCGCCGAAATTCCGCGCCAGCGCCGCCCCGGCCTCGGCCATGGCGACGGTGGGTTCGCCCGGAATCGCGAAGAGCTCGACCTCCGCGCCCTCGCCTTTCAGCGCCTCCGCCAGCCAGTCGGCGCGCGAAGCGCTCGCGCCGGTGACCACCAGCGCCCTTGCGCCGAGCGCGCGGATTTCCGCCGCCGCCTCGGGCGCGACGCCTGCGCCAAAACGAATGCGACCGGCGGTGGCGAAGGCGAAGGACGGGATGGACATGGGCGCTCCGAGCCAATGACGGAAAAAATCAGGCGCTGAGCGTGCGGCGCACCGCATCGGCCCAGCCGGCGCGCCTGGCGGCGCGGGTCGCGTCATCCATCGCCGGTTCGAACCGGCGGTCCAGCGCCCAGCCGGCGGCGAAATCCTCCATGCCCGGCCAAACCCCGGCCTGCATCCCCGCAAGCCACGCGGCCCCCAATGCCGTGGTCTCGGGGATCATCGGGCGATCGACGGGCGCGCCGAGCATGTCGGCGAGGAACTGCATGGTCCAGTCGCTGGCGGTCATGCCGCCATCGACGCGCAGCACGGTCTCGCCGTCGGCGGCCCAGTCCCGGCGCATGGCGTCGAGCAGATCGCCGGTCTGGTAGCCGACGCTTTCCAGCGCCGCGCGGGCGAATTCCGCCGGCCCCGAGGCGCGGGTCAGCCCGAAGATCGCGCCGCGGCATTCCGCGTCCCAATAGGGCGCCCCGAGTCCGTTGAAGGCGGGCACGATGTAGACGCGCTGATTGGGATCGGCGGCTTCGGCCAATTGCTGGGTCTCGCTTGCCTCGCGGATGATCTTCAGCCCGTCGCGCAGCCATTGCACCACCGCCCCGGCGATGAAGATCGAACCTTCCAGCGCGTAGGTCGGCTGGCCGTCGATCTGATAGGCGATGGTGGTCAGCAGCCGGTTTTTCGAGATCACCGGCGCCGCGCCGGTGTTGAGCAGCGCGAAGCAGCCGGTGCCGTAGGTGGATTTCATCATGCCGGGCCGAAAGCAGGCCTGCCCGACGGCGGCCGCCTGCTGATCGCCCGCCACGCCGGTGATCGGGATCGGCGATCCGAACAGATCGGCGCGGGTCATGCCGAAATCAGCGGCGCTGTCGCGCACCTCGGGCAGCATGGCCATGGGCGCGCCGAGCAGCCGGCACAGGTCCTCGTCCCAGCGCCCTTCGCGGATGTCGTAAAGCAGGGTGCGCGCGGCGTTGGTGGCGTCGGTGGCGTGCGCTTCGCCCCCGGTGAGCTTCCAGATCAGCCAGGTGTCCACCGTGCCGAACAGCAGGTCGCCGGCCTCGGCCTTCGCCCGCGCGCCCGCCACGTTGTCCAGGATCCAGGCCAGCTTGGTGCCGGAAAAATACGGATCCAGCAGCAGCCCGGTGCGCGCCGCGACCATGGGTTCATGCCCCTCGGCCTTCAGCCGGGCGCAGACCGGGGCGGTGCGCCGGTCCTGCCAGACGATGGCGTTGTGGATCGGCTTGCCCGAAGCGCGATCCCAGACCAGCGTGGTCTCGCGCTGGTTGGTGATGCCGATGGCGGCGATGTCGCGGGCGCTGACGCCGCCGCGCGCCATGGCGGCGCGGCAGGTGGCGATCGTCGAGGACCAGAGGTCGGCGGGATCGTGTTCGACCCAGCCGGAATCGGGGAAATGCTGGGGAAATTCCTGCTGCCCCACGGCTTTGACGCGGCGCTCGGCGTCAAACAGGATGGCGCGCGACGAGGTCGTGCCCTGATCGATGGCCAGTATATGGGTCATGGCGAAAATCCTCCCTGTTCAGGCGAGCGCGCGCCGTCGCGCCAGCATCACGCGAATGGCGCTCAAAGCGACAGCGCGGTCGCCGATCCGCCATCGGCCCGCCGGCGCCGATGCGAAAAGGGCGGGAGGCATGGCCCCCCGCCCCGTTCTCGCAAGCCCGGGCCTACTGCCAGGACTTGATCAGCTCGTCATAGGAGATGGTCTGCGGCGTCGGCTTCTCATTGGCCAGTTTCGCCTTGGGCGCGCCGGGCTGGGACAGCCAGTACTCGGCCGGCTTCTCCGGGTTCAGCTTCGGGCCGATATCGCCCTGAACGCCGGAACGTTCGATGCGCGCCATCACCTTTTCCTGATCGGCGCAGAGCCCGTCAAGCGCGCCCTGCGGGGTCTTGGCCCCCGACATGGCGTCGCCGATGTTCTGCCACCAGAGCTGCGCCAGCTTGGGATAGTCAGGCACGTTGGTGCCGGTCGGCGACCACGCGACCCGGGCCGGCGAGCGGTAGAATTCGATCAGTCCGCCAAGGCGGTTGGCCCGCTCGGAGAAGTAATCGCTGTCGATGGTGGATTTGCGGATGAAGGTCAGGCCCACGTCGGACTTCTTCAGATCCACCGTCTTGGAGGTCACGAACTGCGCGTAGAGCCAGGCGGCCTTGGCGCGATCGGTGGGCGTCGACTTCATTATCGTCCAGGAGCCAACGTCCTGGTAGCCGACCTTGGTGCCCTCGCTCCAGTAAGCGCCGTGCGGCGAAGGGGCCATGCGCCATTTCGGCGTGCCGTCCTCGTTCATCACCGGCAGGTCAGGCTTGACCGACGCGGCGGTGAAGGCGGTGTACCAGAACATCTGCTGGGCGACGTTGCCCTGCGCGGGAACCGGGCCCGCCTCCGAGAAGGTCATGCCGGCGGCGGCGGGCGGCGAATATTTCTGCAGCCACTCGATCGCCTTGGTCACCGCATATACGGCGGCCGGGCCGTTGGTGGCGCCGCCGCGCGCGACGCAGGAGCCCACGGGCTGGGACTTTTCGTTGACCCGGATGCCCCATTCATCCACCGGCAGGCCGTTGGGTTCGCCCTTGTCGCCCATGCCGGCCATGGACATCCACGCATCGGTGTAGCGCCAGCCGAGGCTCGGATCCTTCTTGCCGTAATCCATGTTGCCGAAAATCTCGCCCTCGATGCCCATGTGGCTGAGGTCGCGGCCGGTGAAGAATTCGGCGATGTCCTCATAGGCCGACCAGTTGACCGGCACGCCGAGATCGTAGCCGTATTTGGCCTTGAAATCGGCCTGGTTCTTGGCGTCGTTGAACCAGTCGTAGCGGAACCAGTAGAGGTTGGCGAACTGCTGGTCGGGCAGCTGGTAAAGCTTGCCGTCCGGCGCGGTGGTGAACTGGGTGCCGATGAAGTCGGACAGATCCAGCCCGGGGTTGGTCACGTCGGCGCCGTCGCCGGCCATCCAGTCGGTGAGGTTGCGCACCTGCTGGTAGCGCCAGTGGGTGCCGATCAGGTCGCTGTCGTTGACATAGGCGTCGTAGATGTTCTGGCCGGTCTGCATCTGGGTCTGCAGCTTCTCGACCACGTCGCCCTCGCCAATCAGATCATGGGTGACCTTGATGCCGGTGATCTCGGTGAACGCCTTGGCCAGGGTCTTGGATTCGTAGACATGGGTGTCGAGGGTTTCGGAGGCCACCTTGATTTCCATGCCCTTGAACGGCTCCGCCGCCTTGGCGAACCACTGCATCTCGGCGGTCTGGTCGGCCTCGCTCAGCACCGATGGCTGAAATTCCGCCAGCCATTTGGCGATCGCCGCTTCGTCCGCCCAGGCGCCGCCCGCGACGGCGATCAGGGCGACCGCCGCCACGGTCGATTTGATGTAGATCCTCATTGTCTTTCCTCCCTTGGTTTAGACAATTCGCGTATGCGCGACCGCCGGGATCGGCGGTTGCGCGAGATCGACGCACGATTGGCGTCAGCTCACACCCAGCGGAACACCGCCGCGGCGTAGATCAGGCAGACGCCGAGCGCCCACCACAACGGCCCGCCGAAGGCGGCGAGCCATGCGAGACAGATGAAGGCCGATCCCAGCAGGCTGACGAACAGCCGGTCGCCCGGCGTGGTCTCGAAGCGCAGCACGCCCATGCGCGGGGCCTGCGGGGCGTAGACGCCCCATATGGTCATGCCCGCCAGCATCAGGAAAATGACCCCGAAGAAGATCGCCGTCGCCGGGGTCCAGGCCATCCATGAAAGATCCATTGTCTGTCCTCCTCAGACGCGGCCCAGGGCGAAGCCCTTGGCGATGTGGTTGCGCACGAACCAGATGACCAGCGCGCCGGGGATGATGGTCAGCACCCCCGCCGCCGCCAGCACCCCCCAGTCAAGCCCCGAGGCGGACACCGTGCGGGTCATGACCGCGGCGATCGGCTTGGCGTCGACGGCGGTGAGCGTGCGGCTCAGCAACAGTTCGACCCAGGAGAACATGAAGGCGAAGAACGCCGCCACCCCGATTCCCGAGGCGATCAGCGGCATGAATATCTTGACGAAGAAGCGACCGAAGGAATAGCCGTCGATATAGGCGGTTTCGTCGATTTCCTTGGGCACGCCGCGCATGAACCCTTCCAGAATCCACACTGACAGCGGCACGTTGAACAGGGTGTGCGCCAGCGCCACCGCGATATGGGTGTCAAACAGCCCCACCGACGAATACAGCTGAAAGAACGGCAGCGCGAACACCGCCGGCGGCGCCATGCGGTTGGTGAGCAGCCAGAAGAACAGATGCTTGTCGCCCAGAAACGCGTAGCGGCTGAACGCATAGGCGGCGGGCAGGGCGACGGCCAGTGATATCACCATGTTCATAAGCACATAGATGATGGAATTCACATAACCCATATACCAGCTCGGGTCGGTGAAGATCACCATGTAATTGGCGAATGTCAGGTTTTGGGGCCAGAGCGAGAACACCCCGGTGATTTCTTCGTTGGTCTTCAGGCTCATGTTGATCAGCCAGTAGACCGGCAGCATCAGGAACAGGATGTATAGCGCCGTGGTCAGCGCCGAGACGTTGATCCCGAGGCGCTTTTTCGCGGCGGCGTTGGGGGCGGGCGCGGCCATCATCCGTCCCTCTTGTCGAAATTGGTCATCACCGTGAAGAACACCCAGCTGAGCAGCAGGATCACCAGGAAGTAGATCAGCGAGAACGCCGCCGCCGGGCCGAGGTCGAACTGCCCGATGGCCATTTTCACCAGGTCGATGGACAGGAAGGTGGTGACGTTGCCCGGGCCGCCGCCGGTGACCACGAAGGGCTCGGTGTAGATCATGAAGCTGTCCATGAAGCGCAGCAGGATGGCGATCAGCAGCACCCCCTGCATCTTGGGCAATTCGATGTAGCGGAACACTTTCCAGCGGCTGGCCTGATCGATCTTGGCCGCCTGGTAATAGGCCTCGGGGATGGATTGCAGCCCGGCGTAGCACAGCAGCACCACCAGCGAGGTCCAGTGCCACACGTCCATGACGATCACCGTCGCCCAGGCGTCGAAGGCGTTCTGGGTGTAGTTGTAGTCGATGCCGAGGCTGGCCAGCGTGTAGCCCAGCAGCCCGATGTCCACCCGCCCGAAGATCTGCCAGATGGTGCCCACCACGTTCCACGGGATCAGCAGCGGCAGCGCCATGAGGATCAGGCAGACCGAGGACCAGACCCCCTTCTTGGGCATGTTGAGCGCCACGAAGATGCCCAGCGGCACCTCGATCGTCAGGATGATCCCGGAAAACGCCAGCTGGCGCAGCAGCGCGTCATGGATGCGGTCGGATTGCAGGATCTCCTCGAACCATTCCAGCCCGGCGGGGAAGAACACGTTGTTGCCGAAGGTGTCCTGAATCGAATAGTTCACCACCGTCATCAGCGGGATCACCGCCGAAAACAGCACCAGCACCAGCATCGGCGCCACCAGGAACCACGCGCGTTGATTGACGGTCTTTTCCATCAGGCGGCCTTTCCCGAACCGGTTTCGCCGGCGACGATCCAGCCGTCGGCGTAGACATTGACGGCCTTGGGCTCGAAAACCACATGGGTGAGCTCGGGGCCGATCTCCGCGCCCTCGGGCGCGATGACGTTGACCTCGGCGCCCTCGAATTCGGCGCGCACGATCTTGTGGCGGCCGATGTCCTCGACCCGGCGGATATTGACCGGCAGCCCGGCGCCGTCGCCGGTCAGGCGGGCGAATTCCGGGCGCACGCCGATCTCGACCTTGCCCGACAGCGGCGGGTAGGCGCGCGCCAGCGGGATCTCGACCCCGCCAAGCCAGGCCGAGGCGCCTTCGACCTTCGCCGCCAGCACGTTCATGCCCGGCGAGCCGATGAAATAGCCGACGAAAGTGTGCGTCGGGCGTTCGAACAGCTCCGCCGGGGCGCCCATCTGCACCACCTCGCCGTCATGCATCACCACCACCTTGTCGGCGAAGGTCAGGGCCTCGGTCTGATCGTGGGTCACGTAGATCATGGTGTGGCCGAATTCCCGGTGCAGGGTCTTGAGCTGGGTGCGCAATTCCCATTTCAGATGCGGGTCGATGACCGTCAGCGGCTCGTCGAACAGGATGGCGTTCACGTCCTCGCGCACCATGCCGCGCCCCAGCGAGATCTTCTGCTTGGCGTCGGCGGTCAGGCCGCGGGCCTTCTGGCGCAGGCTGTCGGCGAGCCCGGTCATCTCGGCGATGGCGCGCACCCGCTGGTCCACATAGGTCTCGGATTCGCCCTTGTTGCGCAGCGGAAAGGCCAGATTGTCGTAAACCGTCATGGTGTCGTAGACGACGGGAAACTGGAACACCTGCGCGATGTTGCGCGCCGCCGTCGGCAGTTCGGTCATGTCCTGATCGCCGAACAGCACCCGGCCTTCGGAGGGGACCAGCAGCCCCGATATGATGTTGAGCAGCGTGGTCTTGCCGCAGCCCGAAGGCCCGAGCAGCGCATAGGCCCCGCCGTCCTCCCATTCGTGATTCATGGTTTTCAGCGCGTAATCCGCCTTGCCCGAGGGCTTGGGCAGGTAGGAATGCGCCAGATTGGACAGCGTGATGCGCGCCATGCTTTCGCCCCCTCAGGTCGCTTGCGCGTAGGCGGCGGCCGCGATCAGCCGCTCGTCCTCGCCGAAAACGTAGACATGTTCGGGATTCACGTAGACCTGGGTCTGCGCGCCGATGGGCAGGTCGCGCACCCCCGGAACGATCGCCGCCCAGCGATCGTCGCCGCGGGTCACGTGGATGAAGCTTTCGGATCCGGTGAATTCGGTGACCGAGACCGTGGCCGCGAAGGCCAGCGCATCGCCGGCGCGCCGCTCGATGTCCAGGTGGTCGGGGCGGAACCCGGCCAGATAGCGCCCGTCCGCCAGCGCCGCCAGCGGCCCCGCGGCGGCGGCCTCGTCGCCGCCGAAGCTCAGCCGGTCGCCGGTCTTGGTCATGGCGGCGAAATTCATCGGCGGGTCGGAAAACACCCGCGCCGTGGTCACGTCCGCCGGGCGTCGGTAGACGTCGGGCGTCGGGCCGAACTGGGTCACGCGCCCCTCCCACAGGCAGGCGGTGGCCCCGCCAAGCAGCAGCGCCTCGTGCGGCTCGGTGGTGGCGTAGACGAAGATCGCCCCGGATTCGGCGAAGATGCGGGGGATCTCCTCGCGCAGTTCTTCGCGCAGCTTGTAGTCGAGATTGGCCAGCGGTTCGTCCAGCAGCACCAGCCCGGCGTTCTTCACCAGCGCCCGGGCCAGCGCGCAGCGCTGCTGCTGGCCCCCCGACAGTTCCAGCGGCGGGCGGTTCAGCTGATCCTCGCCAAGCTTGACCATGGCGGCGGCCCTGGCCACCCGGTCGTCGATCTCGGCCTTGCCCAGCCCCATCAGCTTCAGCGGCGAGGCGATGTTGTCGCGCACGCTCATGGTCGGGTAGTTGATGAACTGCTGATAGACCATGGCCACGCGCCGGTCCTGCACCCGCATGCCGGTGACGTCGGCGCCATCCCACAGGATGCGCCCGGCGGCGGGAACGTCGAGCCCGGCCATCAGCCGCATCATCGAGGTCTTGCCCGACAGCGTCGGGCCAAGCAGCACGTTCATGCTGCCTTTTTCCAGCGTCAGGTCGGTGGGGGGGATCTGGGTTTCCGCCCCGACCACCTTGGACACGCCTTCAAGAACCAGCGTCATTGCGCCTTGCGCTCCCTGTCATTGTCGCTTTCTGCGGCGTCGTCTTGCATGGCGTCGTCTTGCGCGGCGCTCCCCGCCGCCCGCCGGCGCGCCGCCATCCAGTCGTCGAGCGCCCCGGCCTGTTCGTCGCTCAGGCGCAGGCCCAGCTTGCCGCGGCGCCAGAGCACGTCCTCGGCGCTGCGGGCCCATTCCTTGTCCATCAGCCAGCAGACCTCGCGCTCGCTGAGCGTCGCGCCGAAATCCCGCCCCAGATCATGGGCGCTTTTCGCGCCTTCAAGCAAGTCCAGCGTCTGCGTGCCGTAGGCGCGCATCAGCCGCAGCGCCCAGGCCTCGTCCAGATAGGGATGCGCGTCGCGGATCCGCGCGGTCAGCGCCGCGGCGCCGTCCACCGGGAAATCGCCGCCGGGGATCGCCACGCCGGCGGTCCAGTTTCCCGTCGCCTCGGGGAAATACGGCGCCAGCTTGGCCAACGCCGCCTCGGACAGCTTGCGATAGGTGGTGATCTTGCCGCCGAAGATGTTGAGCAGCGGCGCCTGCGCCGGCCCGCCGTCGCCCGATCCGTCCTCCACCGTCAGCACGTAGTCGCGCGTCGCCGCGGTGGCCGAGGACGCGCCGTCGTCGTAAAGCGGCCGCACGCCGGAATAGCTCCACACCACGTCCCCGGGGGTGACCGGATCGCGGAAATATTCGGACACCGCGGCGCAAAGATAGTCCACCTCCGCCTCGGTGCAGACCGCCTCCGAGGGGGGGCCGTCATGGTCCTGATCGGTGGTGCCGATCAGGGTGAAATCGGTCTCGTAGGGGATCGCGAACAGGATGCGCCCGTCGGCGTTCTGGAAGAAATACGGCCGGTCGTGGTCGAACAGCTTTCGGGTCACGATATGGCTGCCGCGCACCAGCCGGATCTTGTCCCTGGTCTTCAGCCCGGCCTGCTTGTGGATGATTTCCGCCACCCAGGGGCCGCCGGCGTTGACCACGGCGCGGGCCTTGATTTCGCTGCGCTCCCGGGTCTCGGCGTCGCGCAGCGCGACGCGCCAGTGATCGCCGTCGCGCGTGATGCTTTCGCAGCGGGTGCGGGTGCGGATGTCGGCCCCGCGCGCCGCCGCGTCGCGGGCGTTCAGCGCCACCAGCCGACTGTCCTGCACCCAGCAATCCGAATATTCGAAAGCCGTCCTGAAGCCGGGCTTCAGCGGCTTGCCCGCCGGATCCCGGGTCAGATCCAGCGTCTTCGTGGCCGGCAGGATCTTGCGCCCGCCCAGATGGTCGTAGAGAAACAGCCCCAGCCGCAGCAGCCAGGCCGGTCGCATGCCCTTGCTGTAGGGCAGCACGAATCGCATGGGCCAGGAAATGTGCGGCATGGCGCTGAGCAGCGTCTCGCGTTCGATCAGCGCCTCGCGCACCAGGCGGAATTCGTAATACTCAAGATAGCGCAGCCCGCCATGGAACAGCTTGGTCGAGGCCGAGGACGTGGCCTGCGCCAGATCGCCCTGTTCCGCCAGCGTCACCGAGAGCCCGCGCCCAACCGCGTCCCGGGCGATGCCGCACCCGTTCACGCCGCCGCCAATGATGAGCAGATCTCGCATATGCGATGGGCTCCCGTTGTTTCCGTGGGTGATTTATGCTCGCGAATGCGCGTTTCTGTCAATAGCGAAAGCATATCAACGAAATCGAGTGAAAAAATCACCATTCAAACACAACCGCCTGAAGTTTCGACTCTTTTCCGCCACAATCCGCGGTTTCCCCGGGCGCGGGCCGGGGCGAAAAAAACATCCGCCGAATGAATGACTTGTTCATGCCTCGCGCGGCCAAGTTTCATCTTGTGCGCTGCTCGCGCGCGTTTAAAGTGAAAATGAAAGAAAGCGAGCGCATATGGGCTTTTCAATTCGTCAGAAGCAGATCCTAGAGATCGCGCAGGAGGCGGGGCACGTCACCGTCGACGGGCTGGCCGGGCGTTTCGACGTGTCGCCCCAGACCATCCGCCGCGACCTCAACGAATTATGCGTTCAATCGGCGCTGCTGCGCACCCATGGCGGGGCGGTGGTGTCCTCGGGCGCGGTCAATCTGGGCTACGACCAGCGCCGCGCCCATATGCGCGAGGAAAAGGAATCCCTCGCCCGGCTCTGCGCCGAAAGCATCCCCGACGGCTCCTCGCTGTTCATCAACATCGGCACCACGACCGAGGCCGTGGCCCGCGCCCTGCTGTCTCATCGCGACCTGATGGCGATCACCAACAACATGAACGTCGCCATGACCCTGGCCCAGAACGCCGATTGCGAGGTGGTGGTGGCCGGCGGCGTGCTGCGCCGCAGCGACAACGCGCTGGTGGGCGAGGCGACCACGGATTTCATCCGCCAGTTCAAGGTGGACATCGCCATCATCGGCGCCTCGGCGGTGGATCTCGACGGCACGCTGCTGGATTTCGACTATCGCGAGGTGCGCGTGGCGCAGGCGATCATCCAGAACGCGCGCAAGGTTTTCCTGGTTACGGACGGGTCGAAATTCGAACGCTCGGCGCCGGTGCGCCTGGCCTCGATCTGCGATCTCGACGCCCTGTTCACCGACCGGGCGCTGCCGCCCAGCATCGCCCGGCTGTGCATCGAACACGATATCGAAGTGCATATCGCCGGCTGAGCGGCTGCTCAGGCGTTCTCCTTTTTGCGCGACATTTCAATTGTTCGGGCGAGGCGCATCGGACAGTTGACCGCCCGCCGGAATCCGATTGGTCGGCGCCGACGGCGCGATCACGCAGATGCAGACCGTCGCCGACGACGCATTGATCGACCTCGGTGAGGGGGTCGAGCTTGTCGAGGCCTGGGGGAAGTCGTATCTTGCGGTGGCGGATTTCATCCAGACCGTGAACGCGCCGCCGACGCCCCGGACGCGTTCCTGTCCGAGGCGCGCATTCAGGTGACCTTCTTCAGCGACGGGGAGGACAGCGTGACCCTGTCCGAGGGCGGGCGGCGCCTGGCTTTCGCCGGCGATGAGGTGATCATCGGCAGAAGCGTCGGCGACACGCCGATCGGCGGCAACGGCGCCGACAGGCTCGCCAGGGGCGGCGGCGCGGACCGGTTCGAAATCACCGCTGGCGCGGCCAGTTTCGCGCGATTGTCGATTTCGACGCTCGACGGCGACGCCATCGTGGTTTCGCATCCAACGTGGTGGTGGTCGAGAACGCCGCCGGGGATCTTGACGCCGGGGATTTCATCCTCGGCTGAGCGCGTCGGGCAGGGGCGATTTCGGCCTATCGCTCCGCCATGGCCAGCCGCAAGCCGAGCGCCGCGAAGATCCCGCCGAGCGTGCGTTCCATCCACAGCCCGATGCGGGGGGTGTCGCGCAGCCTCGCGGTCAGCTTTCCGCCCGCCAACACCAGCGGCGGTTCGATGAAGGCGGCGGCGACAATGATCAGGAACCCGCGCGGAAACAGCTGCGCCCAGACCGGGCCGGCGGCCTCGACCACGAATGGCGGCAGGACGGCGAGGAAAAACACCGCGACCCTCGGGTTCAGCAGCCCCGCCAGCGCGCCCTGCCGATAGATCGCCGAAAAGCGCCGCTCGCCCTTCACCCGGTCCGAGACGAAAGACCCGCCGCCCGAACGCCCCGGTCCAGATGCCGAACATCGCCGCGAACCCGCCCCGCGCCGTCTGCCCGAGGATGAAGGCCATCTCGGGCCCCGGCGACGGATACAGCAGCGTCGCGGCGCTCGGAAACGCGCTCCTGTGCATGGGCGCATAGTCGAAAAACGGCGTCTTCTCGCGTTCAGCGCCCCACGGACACGTAGCGCAGCCCGGCCCTGGCCGCGTCCTCGGGCGAATAGACGTTGCGCAGATCGACGAAGCCGTCGCCGCTCATCACCGATTTCAGCCGCGAAAGATCGAGCGCGCGGAATTCGTTCCATTCGGTGATCAGCACCGTCGCCTCGGCGCCTGCCGCGGCCTCGTAGGGGTCGGCGCACCAGATCGCGCCGGGCAGCAGCGCCTCGCCCTCCTTGCGCCCTTCCGGGTCGACCACGGCCACCTGGGCGCCGGCGCCGATCAGCGCCGGGACGATGGTCAGCGCCGGGCTGTCGCGCATGTCGTCGGTGTTGGGCTTGAAGGTGACGCCGTAGACCGCCACCCGCTTGCCGTTCACCGAGCCGCCGCAGATGTCGATCACCTTGCCGGCCATGGCGCGCTTGCGCGCGTCATTCACCTCGATCACGGTTTCCACGATGCGCATGGGGGTCGAGAAATCCTGCCCGGTGCGCGCCAGCGCCTGGGTGTCCTTGGGAAAGCACGACCCGCCATAGCCCGGTCCGGCATGCAGGAACTTGTTGCCGATGCGCCCGTCAAGCCCCATGCCCTTGGACACGGCTTTCACGTCGGCGCCGACCTTTTCGCACAGGTCGGCGATTTCGTTGATGAAGGTGATCTTCGTCGCCAGAAACGCGTTGGCGGCGTATTTGATCATTTCCGCCGATTCCAGCGTGGTGAACATCACCGGGGCTTCGCGCAGCGACAACGGGCGGTAGATTTCGCGCATCACCGCGCGCGCGGCGTCGGTCTCGGCGCCCACCACCACGCGGTCGGGGCGCATGAAATCCTCGATCGCCGCGCCCTCGCGCAGGAATTCCGGGTTGGAGGCGACGTCGAAGGTCACGTCGCGCCCGGTCTCGGCCAGCCTTGCGCCGATCACCCGCTCGACCTCGCGATTGGTGCCCACGGGGACGGTGGATTTGGTCACCACCACCGTGTGGCCGTCCATCACGTCGGCCAGTTCCTTCGCCGCCGCGTAGACATAGGTGAGGTCCGCATGCCCGTCGCCGCGCCGCGTCGGCGTGCCCACCGCGATGAACACCGCGTCCGCGCCGGACACCGCGGCGGCGAGGTCGGTGGTGAAGGTCAGCCGCCCGGACTCGACGTTGCGCTTCATCAGATCGTCGAGCCCGGGTTCGAAGATCGGAACCTCGCCGCGTTGCAGCATCGTCACCTTGTCGGCAAGCTTGTCGACGCAGATCACCTCATGGCCGAAATCCGAAAAGCACACCCCCGACACGAGTCCCACATATCCGGTGCCGATCATCGCAACGCGCATGGCGGCGTCTCCCTGTCAAACAAACACATAATCCTCACGGCGCTATAGCAGCCGCGTCTTGGCGAAGCGTTACCAGCTTCAGGCGGCGTCCTCCAGCCCGGGCAGCTCCAGCGATTTCACCAGGTCGCGGACTTCCTGGCGCGCCGCGATGTGGCTGAGCGTGAACTTGAAGCCCTGATCCTTCAGATCCAGCAGGGTGAGCCCGTTCAGGAACATTTCGCGAAAGATCACCCGTTCCGAAAACCCCGGCACGATGCGAAAGCCGATGCGCTTGCTCAGATCGGCCACCGCCTGGCCCACCTTGCGCTTGTTGCGCGCGTGCAGCGTCGACACCCGGTTGCGCAGCACCACCCAATCCACCGGCTTCAGCCCGGCCTGCGATCGCAGCTGGCGCGATTTCCACACCATCTCGGAATAGATCGAGGGGCCCAGCACCTTGCCGGTTTCCGGGTCGAGCCGCGCCAGCAGGTCGAAATCCACCAGGCTGTCATTGATCGGAGTGATCAGCGTGTCGGCGGCGGCATGGGCCATCTGGCTGTAAAAGCTGTCCGAGCCGGGACAGTCGATGATGATGAAATCGCAGCTTCGGTCCAGATCGGCGATGGCGGCGGAAAACCGCTGCTCCTCCTCCTGCTCGGCGGCCACCCGGTCGCGCAGGTCCGAGGGCGCCAGCGCCAGACGGCGGGGCAGGGACAATGCCTGCCCGGAGCGTCCGGCATAGGCCTCGCGGTTCTCCAGATAGCGAAAGAAGGTCTTTTGGCGCAGATCGAGGTCCAGCGCCCCGACCCCGCGCCCCGTCCGGGCGATGGCCGCGAAGATGTGCATGGCGGTGGTGGACTTGCCGCTTCCGCCCTTTTCATTGCCGGTCACGATGATATGCGCCACGCGCCAGCCTCACCTTTGGAATGCGAAGACATGCGAAAACGCGCCCCCGCCGGGGGCGCGCTCGCAAACTAGCCAATCCCCTCGCGGGGGGAAAGGGCCGTCGGGCCCGATCCGGAAAAGATCAGAAGCCGAGGCCTTCGTATTTCTTCTTGAACTTGGAAACCCGGCCGCCGGTGTCCATCAGGCGGGCGCCGCCGCCGATCCAGGCCGGGTGCACCGAGGGGTCGATGTCCAGCGTCAGCGTGTCGCCCTCGGACCCGTAGGTCGAGCGCATCTGCACGATGTCGCCATTGGTCATCTTCACGTTGATCACGTGGTATTCGGGATGCAGATCGTTTTTCATGATGCGTCCGACCGGCATGCGCCGGGCTCCTGTGGCCGATGTTGTCGGGACTGACCGCCGCGCGCGCCCGTCATGCGGGCCGGAAGCGGCGACGCCCCTGAATTTCGAAGACCGGTCCATACAGGAACCGGGGTCGCGCCGCAAGGGGCGGCGGGCCGGTGGGGCCATGTTCGAACATGGTCGAAGCCGTCTGCCCGCCACCGCCTGACAGGCCTGCGCGACACTTTTGCGCGCCCCGCCGGCCGGCGAAGATTTTCCGGCGGCGGGATCTTGCGAAAGGGCCGACCGCACCCATTTTTCTCGCCGACGACAATGCCCTTGTCTCTGGAACGCGGCGGCGCCTTCCCTGGTTTCGGGCATCCGTGCGGCGCTGCATCTTCTTCAAGGGCCCAACCCGAAAGGATGCAACCATGCTGAAATGGAAAGACGCGGTTCTGGCCCTGTCGCTGGCGACCTTCGCCGCATCGCCGCTTGCGGCGCAGACCGCTGACGACGCCGAGACCGCGAAATCCCCCGCCGGCGCGGCGGAGCAGGCGGCGCGCGACGCCGCGGCCCCGGAGGTGCAGGAAGCCGTTGACGCGCTCGAGGAAACCGACGCCGCCGTCAAGGCGCTCGCGGCGCAGAAACCCGACGAGGCGATCGCCGCGCTGGAACGCGCCATCGGCAAGCTGGAGATCGCGCTGACCGCCAATCCGGACGTGGCGCTGCTGCCGGTGGATGTCAGCAGTTCGGTGATCGACATCAAGGCCGCGCCCGCCGATATCCGCGCCGCCCGCGCCGAGGCCGAACGGCTGCTGGCGGATCGCCAGCTGCAGCGCGCCCGCCCGATCATCGCCAGCCTCGCCAGCGAAGTGGACATCGCCACCACCTACGTGCCGCTCGCCACCTATCCGCTGGCGCTGAAATCGGCGGCGGCGCTGATCAAGGACGGCAAGCTTGACGACGCGAACGATGTTCTCGCCAATGCGCTGGGCACGCTGGTGGTCAGCGAGGTCGCCGTGCCGCTGCCGATCCTCGACGCCGGGATACTGGTCGCCGACGCCAGGGCGCTGGCCGCGAAAGCCGATCGCACGGAGGACGAGACCGCCCGCCTCAAGGGCCTGCTGGATGCGATCGACGTGCAGATCGCCAAGGGCGAGGCGCTGGAATACGGCGGCGAGGACGCCTTCGAGGCGATCAAGGCGGAGATGAAAGAGATCCGCAAGCAGATTGACGACGGCGGCTTCGGCGAGGGCGTCTTTGACAAGCTGAAAGACCTGTTCGGCGCGTTCGCCGGCTGAGCCGCGAAAAGCCGCGCCCGGCCGCGACCGCGAAAAGCCGCGCCCGGGCGCCCCCCCCCCGGGGGGGGGGGGGGGGGGGCGGCGGGGGGGCCCCGCGCCGGCGCGGGGGGGGGGGGGGGGGGGGAGCGGCCCCCGCGGGGG
>NZ_JBWOMN010000078.1:0-10375 GCF_056449545.1 Oceanicella sp.
CCGGCGGCGGCCAGCGCCGCGCGATCGGCGGCGGCGGCGCGAATGGCGGCGGCGAAGGCGGCCGCGTCGTTGCGCGGGGCCGGGTCCATGGCGTGGATCACGTCCGCCGGGCCGGGGCGGCGTTCGGCGAGGCAGGGCAGCCCGGCGGCCTGGGCCTCCAGATACAGCATGCCGACGCCCTCGCCGATTCCGGGCCAGACCAGCAGTTCCGAGGCCTCGCAGGCGGCGCGCAGCAGCGCCGGGTCGTCGACGCGGCCGGAAAATTCCACCCGGCCGCGAAAATCGTTGAACAGCAGTTCGACCGCCGCGCGGCAGGGGCCGTCGCCGATCACCGCCAGGCGCCATTCCAGGTCCTCGAGCTCCGCCAGCGCGTCGGCCAGGGCCTGATAGGAGGCCAGCTTGTCGCCCCTGCGCATCATGGCGATGGCCAGCAGGCGCAGCGGCCCGTCGGGGTCGCGCAGGGGGTGATGCGGGGGTCGCTGCGGGGGCGGGCCGGGATCGACGAAGGCCGGCAGATGCACCAGAGGCGCGTCGCCCGTCAGTCCGCGCAGCCCCGGCCAGTCGCGCCCGGTGGTCCAGAACAGCAGATCGGCGGCCAGCAGCGCGCGTTCCGAGGCCGCGGCGAAGGCCGCCCAGCGGCCATGGGCGCGGCGCGGCGCGTGGCTGGGTTCGGAGATCGCATAGGGAATGTCCAGGGCGCGCGCCACGCGGGGGCCGATCAGGTCCGGCGCCTTGTAGTAGCAGTGATAGGTGAACCACAGCGCCGGCGGGTCGGCGGCGAGATCCTCGAGAATGCGCTCGGCCTCCAGATCCGCCTCGGCCAGCAGGGCGGCCTGCGCGGCGGCGGCGCCGGTCATGTCGAGCGTGCGCAGTTCGGACACCAGAAACGGCGCGAAGCCGGCGCGTTCCAGCGCGCTCAGCGTCAGCTGCGCGATGCGCCGGTCGCCCGAGGGGTTGGGATGGGTCGGCGGCTTCATCGGCGCGTAGAACGCGATTTTCGGGCGGGCGGCGGATCCGGTCATGGGCCGGGCCTTTCCCGGGCGCCGGGCGCCGCGGCCAGCGCCGCGTCGAGGCGGGCCGACAGGATGTCGATCCCCGCCGCCATGCCGAAATCGGCGACCAGCCGGGCGCGGGCGGCGGCGGCCATGCGGGCGCGCGCCTGCGGGTCGGCGATCAGCGCCGCGAGCCGTTCGGCCAGCGCCGCCGGATCGCCGCTGGCGACCAGCGCGCCATGCACGCCGTCCTCGATGAATTCGGGGATCGCCGACACGGCGGTGGAAAGGATCGGCAGGCGCTGGCTCGCCGCCTCCATCAGCACGTTGGGCAGCCCGTCGCGATCGCCGTCATCGGCGATCTTCGAGGGCAGCACGAACAGGTCTGCGGCGCGCATCTCGGCGATCACCTCGGTCTGGTCGCGCTTGCCCAGCCAGACGATGCGATCCGCCAGCCCCAGCTTGTCCGCCTGCGCCGCCAGCGCCGATTTCAGATCGCCGCCGCCGACATGGCGGAACCGCCAGTCAAGGTCGCGCGGCAGCTGCGCCAGCGCCGCCAGCAGATCGTCATAGCCTTTCTTGGCCACCAGCCGCCCCACCGACAGCAGCGTCGCGCGCCCCGGCCGGGGCGGGCGAGGCAGGGGCGGGCCTGCGGGGGCCGGGCGTGCGGGGGGCGGCGGAAAGCGGCTCAGGTCCAGCCCGTGATAGACCAGCGACACGCGGGGCGGCCCCGGCGGCGACAGCGATCTCAGATGCGCGGCCCCGGTCCCGGTGCAGGTCACGCCAAAGCGGCAATCGGCAAGCTTTTCGCGTTTCTCCCAGTCCGGGATGGTCCAGATGTCCTTGGCATGGGCGGCAAAACCCCATTCCAGCCCGCGCATCATCGCCGCGTAGCGCGCCACCGAGCCCGGCGTGTGCAGGAAATGCACATAAAGAAACCCCGCCCCGGGCGGCAATTCCCGCGCCAGCACCATGGCCTGCGCGAAGCGGCGACCGCGATTGGGGGTCGGGTCGCGCCGCCAGTCGCGCAGCCAGACCCGCAGCGCCCGCCCGAATCCCGGCATCCGCGCGGCGGCGATCAGGCCGCG
Organism: Oceanicella sp.; assembly: GCF_056449545.1. Taxonomy (NCBI): domain Bacteria; kingdom Pseudomonadati; phylum Pseudomonadota; class Alphaproteobacteria; order Rhodobacterales; family Paracoccaceae; genus Oceanicella; species Oceanicella sp. Next base: position 2,081 of record NZ_JBWOMN010000078.1, read on the forward strand.
CAGCACCCGCAGCGGTTCCTGATACAGGTATTCCGGCAGGTAGCGCGCGCGCGCCGTGATCTCGCGGTGCAGCGGGTGGGTGCGATCGTCATAGGGGTGGCGCAGCGACCAGATGTCAAAGGCGTAGCCGCGTTGCTGCAGGGCCAGCAATTCCTGCGCCACGAAGGTTTCCGACAGGCGCGGATAGCCCTTGACGACCACGGCGAGCCGCGGCCCCGCGTCGCCGGCGTCGGGCGCGGGGCCGCCGGCGGCGCGGGCGGTTTCGGGCGGCGATGCGGCTGCATGGGTCAATGATACGCGGATCCGGGATTGAGCGGCGCGACCAGGCGATGAGGCGGGCGATGAAGCGGGCGATGAAGCGTCGGCGGCGCGGCGGTGGGCATGTCAGCGGGAGGAGGGTCGGCGCGCGGCCATGGGGGCGGATTCCAACGGCGCGCCACCCGACGCGGAACCGGGGTCTTGCGCGGCGGGTCGCGACGCCGGCCCCGATTCTCGCCCCGATTCTCGCCCCGATTCCGGCCCCGACGCCGGCCCTGACCCGGCCCTCGTCGGCGGGGATTGCGCCCGCGTCGCCGCGGGCGCCCCCCCGGCCAGACGCACGATGTTGTCGAGCCCGTCCAGCAGCCCGGCGATCGGGCGCGCCGACGGGCGGGGCTGCGTCGCCAGCCGGCCAATCGCGGCGGCCATCACATCGGCGCCGGCGCCGTCGCGCTCGGGCTCCAGCATCCGCGCCAGGCCCAGATCCTCGGCGGCGCTGGCGCGGATCAGCTGTTCACGGCGCGGATGGGTGCGGGGCACGATGACCGCCGGCTTGTCCAGCGACAGGATTTCGCAAAACGTGTTGTAGCCGCCCATGGCGACGATGCCGAGGGCCTCTTCCTGCAGCCGTTCGACCCGGGGGTCGAAGGTCAGCGTCGACACCCGGTCGCCCAGCGCCGCGGCGCGCAGATCGAAGTCGACGCGCAGCTCGGGGGCCAGGAACGGGCCGTAGACGATGACCGCGTTGGGCGCGAGGCCCGGGTCGTGTTCATAGGCCGACAGGATCCAGTCCACCAGCGCCGCCCCGTCGCCGCCGCCGCCGGTCATCGCCAGCACGAAAGGCGCGGCGGGCGTCGGCTGGCCGACCTGCTCGGGCCAGTCGGGGGTCTCGCGGCGCAGATAGCCGGTGTAGCGCACCCGCGACAGCGCCGCGTCGCTCAGGTCCAGCCCGTCCAGCGGCTGGCAGATCTGGGGCAGGCCGTAGATCCAGATTTCATCGAAATAGCGCTCGATCGCCTCGGCATGGCCCTTGCGCGCCCATTCCGCCGCCAGTTGCGCCGGGTCGTCGAGCACGTCGCGCACCCCCAACACGATGCGCGCCCCGCGCCGCGAGGCCGCCTCGAGCGTGTCGGCGAGTTCGTTGCGAAAGCCCCAGGCCTCCTTGTCCACGATCAGCAGATCGGGCTGGAACGCGGCCTCTGCGGCGCTGATGATCGCGGCGCGCAGCCCCACGGTTTCATCCAGCGGCAGCCCCAGATTATGCGAGGCGTATTCGCCGTCGGGCAGCTTCACCACCCCGGGCAGGCGCACATGATCCACATGGTCTGAAAAATCGAACCGCCCGGCGATCGGCGAACCGGTGAGGATCAGCGCCGCCAACGCCGGATCGGCGGCGGCCAGCCCCTGGGCGATGGTGCGCGAGCGGCGCAGATGGCCCAGCCCGAAAGTGTCGTGGCTGTAGAGCAAGACCCGCCGCGCGATCGGCCCATATGCGAAAGGCGGAGTCGCCTCCATGAATCCCCGATCCCGGCTGGATTGCGTCAGGCCCCGAAAAACAGGGCGTCAAGGCGAAGGCTACACCAGATCGCCCGCCGGGCGAAAGCCGATAGCGTGCGCTGGCGACATTGTGAGGCGGATTTCGGCCCGCGCCGGCGCCTTGACGCCGCGTCGTCTTGCGCCCCGCCCGCCCCGGCCCCAGTTTCATGCAACGCGCCGCCGCCCTGGCCGCCGCCCCTGCAACCACGCCGTGCAGCCGGTTGGCGCAATGCCGGCGAATTGGCGTATACTGCCGGCGAACGCTGGTTTATGGCTTTTGCGCGCCGCGCAACGGGCGCGGGCCCGCTGCGACGCTCGGCCGCGCTGGACACCGCAATGAAAAGGCTCCGCATGAACAGATCAGGCAGGCAGGGCCCCGGATGGGCGCGCGGCGGGATCTTCTCCACCTCCTTGCACGGCGCGCGCGCGCTGCTGGCGCTGCTGAGCCTGCTGCTGATCCTCGCGCCCATGTCGCCGCCCCTGGACGGCGGCCGGGCCGAGGCGCAGATCCTCGACTACGGCAACCTGTTCGGCGGCAAGTCCGCCGATGCGCCCGCGTCCGAGGACAAGGCGGCGCCGGCCGCCCCGGGCGGCGGACCCAATCTTTCGGCCTATGGCACGCTGACGGATTACGGAGCGGAATCGATGATTTCGCGCACCACCGAGGGCGTGAGCGCCTTTCGCCAGCGCATGCGCCGGATCCTGCGCAAGGCCCCCGACGCCCTGGACGACGTGCGCCGGGCGCTGGCCGCCGCCGCGCCGGACGGTCAGGCGGGGTATTTCGTCGGGGTGTTCGTGGTCACCGTGCTGCTGCTGATGATCGGGCGGGCGGCGGTGGTGCTTTACGCCATCTACATCGCGCGCGCGGTGATGGTCGCGGCCCAGCGCGGCCCCCGGCCCGTGCTGCTGTCGGACAAGCTGCCGGTTCTGGCGCTGCGGCTGCTGCTGACGCTGATCGCGCTGGTCATCAACCTGTCGGTGGCCGTCGGGCTCGGCTTCGCGCTGATGCCCGATCACGGCCCCACCGAGGTGACGGTGGCGCTGATCCTCGGCGCCTACGCCACCTACATGATGGTGGACAACGCCTGGCGCATGGTGATCAGCCCCTATCTCAGCGAATACCGCATCCCGATGATGTCGGACGCGGACGCGCGCAAGCTGTATCTGTGGATCTCGACCACCGCCGCCGTGGGGATCTCGGTGCTGGCGTTCAGCCAGTGGATGCAGGAACTGGGCCTGCCCCAAGACCTGCAGACGCTGATCTACATCACCCTCAGCCTCGTCGCGGACATCCTGATTCTGGTGCTGGTCTGGATGAATCGCCGGGCGATCACCCGGGCGATGCTGGGCGGGCTGCCCAAATCCCGGGCCAGCTGGCTGGCGGCGGTGGCGGCCACCGTCTGGGCCCCGGCGGTGACCGTCTATTTCATCGCCGCCTGGCTGGAGGGCTCCTACCGCGTGGTCATGGGGCTGGAGCAGCGCATCCCCCTCAGCGCCGGGGCGCTGGCGACGCTGATGGCGGCGCTGATCGTCTACGCGGTGACCATCTTCATCGTCGAGCGCCTGTTCTCGCGCGCCCAGCGCCGCCGCCAGATCAACGCCGAACTGAATGAGGCCGCCAAGGCCGAACGCCGCGCCCGGGCCGAGGTCGCGGCCGGAACCGCGGCCGAGGTCGCGAGCCACCCGCCCCAAGCCGCGGCGCCCGCGACGCAGGGCGCCGCGCCGACCCTGACGGTCTATTCCGGCGATGACGGCGACATGGACGGCGACGGCGACGACGAGGGCGGCGGCCCGGCGCCCGTGACCTTCGCCCAACCCGCCCCGACGATCGAGGACCCGGACGCGCGCCGCGGCATGACCAGCTACGAGGACCTGGCCCGGCGCGTCGCCAGCCTGTTCGCCATCGGCGCCGCGGGCTGGGTGCTGCTGCTGATCTGGGGCGGTCAGGACATGTTCTCGGAAGGCTCGCGCTACGCGATCCTGCTGAGCGTCGCGGACAAGCTGTTCATCGGCTACATCGTCTATCACGCCATGCGCATCTGGCTGGATCAGAAGATCGCCTCGGAGGGCGGCGACAACGTGCTCGCCGCGCCCGGCGACGAGGGCGGCGGGGCCTCGGCCTCGTCGCGGCTCGCCACCCTGCTGCCGCTGTTCCGCACCACCATCCTGGCCATCACCGGCGTCTCCATCGGGCTGCTGGTGGCCATGGAGCTGGGGGTCAACGTGGCGCCGCTGTTCGCCGGCGCCGGCGTGGTCGGGCTGGCCATCGGATTCGGCGCGCAGACGCTGGTGCGCGACATCCTGTCAGGGGTGTTCTTCCTGGTCGACGACGCCTTTCGCAAGGGCGAATACATCGACGTGGGCGAGGTGAAGGGCACGGTGGAGAAAATCTCCATCCGGTCCTTGCAGCTGCGCCACCATCTGGGGGCGCTCAACACCATCCCCTTCGGCGAAATCCGCTACCTGACCAATTTCGCCCGCGACTGGGTGATGATGAAGCTGCCCCTGCGCCTGACCTACGACACCGATGTGGAGAAGGTGCGCAAGCTGGTGAAGAAGCTGGGGCAGGAATTGCTGGAGCACCCCACCGAGGGCAAGAAATTCCTGCAGCCGCTGAAATCCCAGGGCGTCTACATGATGGAGGACAGCGCCATGATCCTGCGGGTCAAGTTCATGACCCGCCCCGGCGACCAGTGGACCACCCGCAAGCTGGTCTATCAGCGCCTGCGCGAAGTGTTCGAGCAGGAGGGCATCAAGTTCGCCGCCCGCGAGGTGACGGTGCGCATGCCCGACCTGCCCGACGCCGCCGACGACGCCAGGCCGACGATCGCCCATGCGGCGGGCGCGGCGGCGCGGCGCGTGATCGAGGATTCCGAGACCGGCGGCGGCGCGGCGCTGGCCGAGGGCCGCTGACCCCCCCGGCCTCCGGCCCCGCATCGCGCCGCGCGCCGCCGGTTTTCGCAACGCGGCCCGAAAAAGCCTTCCGCCGCAGTGTCAAGGCGGCGCAACAGGCTTAAGCTGGGCATCGCCGGCCCGCCTGCAAGCGATTCGCATGCGCCGCGCCCCGCCGATGACCCCGCCGCTGGGCGCGCCGCTGAACGCGCCGATGCCCCGCCGCTGACCGCGCCCCGATCGGACCCGCAAGCAGGAGGCCCGCAAGCAAGAGACCCGCAAGCAAGAGACCCGCAGGCGAGGGGCCCGCAGACCACGACGCGAAAGCAAAACGCCGCCAGACCGAACCCCGCCCGCCGCTTCGACCAGACCCCGGTTCGCCCGCCCCCGATCCGCCCGACGCGCGCCGCCGCCCCGATCCACGCCCCGATCCACGCCCCGATCCGCGCCCCGATCCGCGCCCCGATCCACTCACCGATCCGACCCGCCAACAGGAAGCCGAATGCTCGTTTATCTGCCGATCGCGGAAGTCTCGGTGAACGCGGTGCTGCTGCTGGGGCTTGGCGGCCTGATCGGCGTGCTGTCGGGGCTGTTCGGGGTTGGCGGCGGGTTCCTGATGACGCCGCTGCTGATCCTGATCGGCATCCCGCCGGCGGTGGCGGTGGCCACCGGCTCCAACCAGATCGCCGGCGCCTCGCTGTCCGGGGTCATGGCGCATTGGCGGCGCAAATCCGTGGATTTCCGCATGGGGATGGTGCTGCTGGCGGGCGGCGTGGTCGGCTCGGCGGTGGGGGTGTGGATCTTCGCGCTGCTGCGCGAGCTCGGCCAGGTCGATCTCATGGTGTCGCTCAGCTATGTGCTGTTTCTCGGCGTCATCGGCGCGCTGATGATGGTCGAGAGCGTCAATTCCATCCGCCGCGCGCGCCGCCCCGGCCCGCCGCGCCGGCGCAAGCGCCACAACTGGGTGCACGGGCTGCCGCTGAAGATGCGGTTTCGCGCCTCCAACCTCTATATCAGCGCCATCCCGCCGCTGGTCGTGGGGCTCATGGTGGGGGTGCTGGCGGCGATCATGGGGGTGGGCGGCGGCTTCATCATGGTGCCGGCGATGATCTACATCCTCGGCATGCCCACCAACGTGGTGGTCGGCACCTCGCTGTTCCAGATCATGTTCGTGACCGCGATCACCACGGTGCTGCACGCCACGCAGAATTACAGCGTCGACGCGATCCTGGCGGTGCTGCTGCTGGTGGGCGGGGTGATCGGTGCGCAGTTCGGCGCCAAGATCGGCCTGCGCATGAAAGGCGAAAACCTGCGGGTGCTGCTGGCGGCGCTGGTGCTGATCGTCTGCGGCAAGCTGGCCTGGGATCTGGTGGCGACCCCGGCCGAACTGTATTCGATCGCCCCCCGGATGGGCGAATGATCGCCGCCCCGCGCACCTCGCGGCGCATGGCGCGCGCCGCTTGCCTGCTGGCGCTGGCCGCCCTGACGCCCGTCGCCGCCGCGACGACGCCCCCCCAGGCGCCGCGCGAACAGGTCATCGCCGCGCTCAGCCAGAACAAGGTGTCGATCACCGCCACCTTCTCGGGCTCGGAGATGTTCGTGTTCGGCGCGGTCAAGCGGTCGGCCCCGGCGCGCGAGGGCAAGCTCGACGTGATCGTCGAGATCTCCGGCCCCTCCGAACCGGTGGAGGTGCGCCGCAAGCGCCGGCTGCTCGGGGTCTGGGTCAATCGCGACAAGGTGCGCATCGACGCCGCGCCCAGCTTCTACGCCATCGCCGCCACGGGCCCGCTGCACGAAATCCTCACCCGCACCGACGACCTGCGCCACAGCATCGACATCGATCACAAGGTGCGCATGATCGGCGCCGCGCCGGTGCGAAACCCCGAGGCGTTCCGCCAGGCGCTGATGCGCCTGCGCCGCCAGGACGGCCTGTATTTCGAATCTCCCGCCCGGATCGAGGTCATCGACGACACCCTGTTCACCACCGACGTGGCCCTGCCCGCCAATCTGGTCGAAGGGCTCTACCGCGCCCGGGTGTTCCTGCTGCATGACCGGCAGGTGACCGACATGTTCGAAACCGAAATCGACGTGCGCAAGGTCGGGCTGGAACGCTGGGTCTACACGCTGTCGCGCGAACGCCCGCTGGTCTACGGCATCCTGTCGGTGCTGGTGGCGCTGTTGGCGGGCTGGACCGCCTCCGAGACCTTCCGCATCCTGCGCCGCTGAGCCCCCGTCGAAACATGAAACCCATGTCGCCGCCCCGATCCGATGGTCCCCGCATGGCGCGGCTCGCGCAGGATCATCGCGCGATCCACCCGGATCCGATCCGTCTGGCGAAAGGCGAGCCCGCGGATCTGTCGGGGCGCGAGGACATGTGGGACGGGCATCGCTGGCTCTGGGCGCAGGCGCGCGACGGGCGCGCGGGCTGGATCCCCGACACGCTGCTCGACCCGGACGGGCGCGCCACCTGCGATTACAGCGCCGCCGAACTGACCCTGCCCAAGGGCGCCCATGTAGCGATCCTGCGCGACTCCCATGGCTGGAGCTGGAGCCGCGCCGAAAACGGCGCGACCGGCTGGCTGCCCTCGCGGATCCTGACGCCGCTGCCGTAAGCGTTCAGCGCGCCCGCTGCCCGAACAGGATGTTTTGGGCGTCCTTGTTGTCCTGCAGGCGGGCGCGTTCCTCCTTGGCCAGCGCGCGGCCCTTCTGCACCGCCGGGCGGGCGTAGACCCGGTCGAGCCAGGCGCCGAGATTCGGAAACTCGGAAATGTCCTGCTCCTGCTTTTCCCACAGGCAGGCCCAGGGCCAGATCGCCATGTCGGCGATGGAATACTCGCCCGCCACGAAATCGCGATCCGCCAGCCGCTTGTCGAGCACGCCGTAAAGCCGGTTCACCTCGTTGCGATAGCGGTCCTTGGCGTAGGGCAGGTCGTTGGGCGGGTCCATGGACGGCGCGTAGGAGATGAAATGATGCGCCTGCCCGGCCATGGGCCCGAGGCCGCCCATCTGCCACATCAGCCATTGATCGACCTCGATGCGCTCGCGCTCGGTCCCGCCGCAGAACCTGCCGGTCTTGCGGGCGAGATATTGCAGGATCGCCCCGGATTCGAAGATCGAGATCGGCGCCCCGTCGGGGCCGTCATGGTCGATGATCGCCGGCATGCGGTTGTTGGGGGCGATCTTCAGGAAATCCGGCTCGAACTGCTCGCCGGCCCCGATATTCACCAGATGCAGCTTGTAAGGCAGGCCCATTTCCTCAAGCGCGATGGAGATCTTCCAGCCATTGGGCGTCGGCCAGTAATACAGGTCAATTGGCTGGGTCATGGACGCGAACCTCCGTTCCGCTGTGATTGGAGGGAGAATGTGGCGCCCGCCGCACGCGCTGGCAAGGCGAAAGCGTTCACCGATCAGTCTGGATTGCGCCGCGGCGCGATCGCCGCCCGCCATCAGGCCCGCAACGCGCCGCCGCGCAGAGGCCCCGGCCCGGCGCGCCGCGCGGCGCGGCGCGGGGGCCGGCGCGACCCGCGCGGGCACCGCGCGTCGGGCCGGCCGGCGGCGCGCAGGGCGGCGCTCGACCCAGGGGCGCGCCTCCGCCGGATGCGGGGGGAA
>NZ_JBWOMN010000079.1:0-9492 GCF_056449545.1 Oceanicella sp.
CGCCGCCTGAGCGGCGCGTGGGTCACGCCGCCCATCCCCCCGCGCATCGCCGGACTGTCCGGGCGGGGCATGGCGGGGCATGGCGCGGCTTGATCAGCTTATGGTAGAGTTGGATGATATCACACGCCCGGCGCATTGCGCCGGGCGCAATATGTTTCCATGGCAATCTGGGTGAAGTCGCCGTCTCCGACATGGATTTTCGACGGTTTCAGGCTGAATTTCCCCGCCTCGTTCAAGGTTTGCCCGCACGGAGCGTTGAGGCGACGGCCCGTTTCGCCAAAAAAACCGAATGAACCATATCTTCACGTAAAGGCCTTTAATTGGCCATGATCACCGCCTTAAAGTTGAGCAGGCGCAGTATGCGGCGGTGTAGCGTATGACGCGTTTGCGTAAGATTCAGGAGAGAGGCGCGTGATGTTTCACAGGTCGGCTCAGGATGCGTTCCAACGGCTCGACGCGGCGCGTGCGCTCATTCTGCAATCTCCGCGATTGTCCTGCGGCGCCCCCTGCGTCACCTTCGGCGGCGATTCGACGCTGCAAGATTTCCTCGACATCGCCATGCTGCTGAGCCCCACGGAATCCGGGTCCTTCCGCTGCCAGTATCTCAACGAGACCGAAGCGGCGCGCTGCGCCGGCTATCAGGAGGGCTGCGACTACGCCGACGTCACGGTGAGCAGCCTGCAGGCCATGCTGTTTGACGGCTGGAAGCGGATGCTCAAGGTCCCGGCGCTGCGCAGCCTGGTGGGCGTCGCCGCCGATCGGCGCACCCCGGGTCAGCTGCTGGAGATCGCCGGATTCGATTGCCCGATCTCGGCCAACGGGCGCGCCATCACCCATGTGGCGCGGTTCTTCACGGTCAACCCGGCGCCGCGCGGCTCCATCGAACGGATCTTTCTCGACGTGACCACGCCGCTGCAGGAGGCGCCCGCCGAGGCCGGCGCCGACGCCTGCGCCAAGGCCGGCGCCGACGCCTGCGCCAAGGCCGGGGTCGAAGCGCGGGCCGCCGGCAAGTCTCCGCTCAGGTCAGCATCCTAGGCAGCCAGAGCGTGATGGCCGGAAACGCCACCAGCAGACTCACCCGCACGAGTTCGGCGACGAAGAACGGCGCGACGCCGATGAAGGTCTCGCGCATCGGCACGCCCTTGGCCATGGCCGAGATCACGAACACGTTCATGCCCACCGGCGGGGTGATCAGGCCGAGTTCGACGACGATCAGCGACAGGATGCCGAACCAGATCTTCAGGTCCTCGTTGTCCATGCCGAAAGCGGCGTCGGCGGCCATCACGTAGTCGCCGCCGTTGATCTCGATCAGCGCCGGCCAGAAGAACGGGATCGCCAGCAGGATCATCGACAGGCTGTCCATGAGGCAGCCGAGCAGGATCAGCGCCACCAGCAGCAGCGCCAGGACGGTCATCGCCGGCAGGCCGGCGCCGATCATCCATTCCGCCATCGCCTGGGGCACGCCGCCGCGCGACATGAAGATCTTCAGCATCTCGGCGCCCAGCAGGATCAGGTAGATCATGCCGGTGGTGCGCGCGGTTTCCAGCAGCGCGCCGCGCATGGCCTGCAGGCCGATGGTGCGTTTCAGCGTGCCGTAGAGCCAGACCAGGAACACCCCGATCGCCGCTGCGGGGGTGGGGTTGAAGAAGCCGAGATAGATGCCGCCGATCACCAGCCCGAAGATGCCCAGCACCGGCAGCACGGCGATGGTGGCGGCGCGGCGTTCGGCCCTGCCGGCCTTTTCGCCCGCCGGACCGGACTCCGGGCGCAGCGCCACGTAGATCGCGATGGTGACGAGAAACAGCAGCACCGCCAGAATCCCCGGCAGCAGCGCCGCCATGAACATGGTGACGATGTTGGCCTCGACGATCACCGCGTAGATCACCAGCACCACCGAGGGCGGGATCAGGATCCCCAGCACCCCGCCCGCCGCCAGCGTGCCCGTGGCCAGCGCGTCCGAATAGCGGTAGCGCTTGAGTTCGGGCAGCGCCACCGCGCCCATGGTGGAGGCGGTGGCCAGCGACGATCCGCAGACCGCGCCGAAGCCGGCGCAGGCGGCGATGGCGCTCATGGCGACGCCGCCGCGCATCCAGCCGAGCCAGGCGTTGGCGGCGCGGAACAGGTCCTGGCTGAGCCCGGCGCGGGTGGCGATGGCCCCCATGAGCACGAACATCGGCACCACGCTGAGGTCGTAGATCGAGAACTGCCCGTAGGCCAGCGTCTTGAGCTGGCTGAAAAAGATCGCCGGGCCGTTGAGCAGGGTCACGCCGACCCCGCCCACCAGAATCATCGCGTAGGCGATGGGCATGCGCAGCGCGATCAGGACGACGAGCACGCCGAGCCCGCCAAGGCCGGTCAACAGGGCGTCGGTCATGGAAGGCTATCCTCGGGCGGCGCGGGCGGCGTCGATCAGCGTCAGCAACGACGCGACGGCGAGCAGGGCGAGTGAAAACAGAATCGGCAGGAAGGCCCACCAATGGGGCGTCTGCAGGATGGTGGTGGTGTAGCCATAGGTTTTCTGGTCGATCATTCCCGCCTGCATGCGCCAGATCAGCAGCAGCGCGAAGGCCAGCGCCACCAGCGACGCGGCCAGCGAAAACACCGCCAGCCAGCGCGGCGAGGCGCCGGCGGTGAAGATGTCGGCGGTGACGTTGGCGCCGGTGAGCTGGCAATAGGGCAGGAAGGCGAAGGCCGCCACGGCGACGCCCATCTGGGTCATCTCGAAATCGCCGGGGAACGGCGCGCCGATCAGCGCCGAAGCCGCCACCGACCAGGTGTTCATCAGCACCAGGACCAGCAGCGCCGCGCCGCCGGCCAGCGCCCAGCCCTCGATGAGCATGGCGAGCGCGCGCGCGGCGCGGGATCTTTCCCGCGCCGCGTCCGGCGTCGCAAACCGGCTGGGGTCGCTCACGCGCTCAGCGGGTCGCGTGCTTGGCGATCAGCGCCTTGGCGCGGGCCACCAGCGCCGCGCCGTCGATGCCTTTTTCGCCGACCTCCTTGATCCAGCGCTCGGTCACCGGGGCGAGGGCCTCGGTCAGGGCGGCGGTCTCGGCCTCGGTCAGGGTGACGTGCTCGTTGCCCGCCTTCACCGCCAGCGCGATGCCGAAATCATCGCCGGCGCGCCAGATGGCGCCCACCTGCTTCATCCAGTCCGGGCCCGAGGCGTCGCGGAACGCTTTCTGGATGTCGGCGGGCAGCGCGTCCCAGCGCGCCTTGTTCATGGACACCTGGAAGGTGGTGGTGCCGAGGCGCATCTGGTCATGCCCCTCGATCTGGTATCTGGTCTGCTGCTGCAGGCGCAGCGGCGGGATGATCTCCCACGGGATCAGGGCGCCGTCCACGACTTTTTTCGACAGGGCCTGGGGCAGCTGGGGCACGGGCATGGCCACCGGGGCGGCGCCGAGCGCCTCGATCACCCAGGCGCCGGTGCGCGACGGGATGCGCAGCTTCAGCCCGGCGAAATCCGCCGGCTTGCGCACCAGCTTGTCGACGGTGTGGATCGCCTGCCCGGCATGGACGTGCAGGAACATCACCTCCAGCCCCTCGTATTCCTGGGCGAGGGTGTCGGCGAACATCTCCTGCATGGCGAGGTTGGTGGCGGTGGGGTCGTTGACGAACACGCCCGGCAATTCGAACACCTCGGTGCGCGGGAAGGCGCCGGGGGTGTAGCCGTTGACGGTCCAGATCAGATCGACGACGCCGTCGCGGGCCTGCTGCGCCAGTTCCGGCGGGCGCCCCCCCAGCGACATGGACGGAAAGATCTCGATCTTCACGCGGCCGCCGGAATTCTTTTCCACCGCTTTCGCCCAGGGGACCAGCATCTTGGCGTTCGACGGCGCCTTGGCGGACAGGAAATGGTGCAGCTTGAAACTGTATTCCTGCGCGCTGGCGGCGCTGGCGAGCAGCGCGCCGAGCGTCAGCCCTGCGGCGGCGCGCGTGAGGCGCGCGAAACTGGCGGTGAGCGTCATGGTGGTCCTCCCTCGGGATTCCTGGCGGATGACAGACATCCGATCGATCCTGAAGCGAAACTTAGCCGAGAGACTTTTCGGGCGCCAATGAATTTGCGCGCTCGCGCGGCGCGAAAGCGGCGTCAGATCGCGTGAAAGCCTTCGATCAGCCGGCGCAAGCCGAAGGCGGCGCCGATCACGATCGCCGCCAGCGTCACCGGCGCGCTGTAGCTGAGCAGCGAAAACGCCGACAGCCCCTGGCCCACCGAGCAGCCCAGCGCCACCACGCCGCCGGTGCCCATGAGGAAGGCGCCGAAGATCTGGCGGCCCAGCTCGGCGGCGTCGTCGCAGGCCTCCCAGCGGAAATGCCCGAGCTGGACGCAGCCCAGCAGCGCCCCCAGCAGCACCCCGGCGACGGACCCGACGCCGAAGCTGATCTCGTTGCCGGTGGAGGTCATGAGAAACAGCAGCGATTCCCCCAGCGGGGCCGAGAAAGTATGGCTTTCGACGGCCACCGGTTCGAAGGCTTGGGCCGAGATCACGCCGGTCAGCGCCCAGCCCGAGGCGATGGAGACCCCCACCGCCACCCCCCAGACCACATGCTTGCGCGAGCCGAGGAATTCGGCGTTCGACAGCGAGGCCGCCGCCAGCAGCGCCGCCGCGCCCAGCCCCACCGCCAGCGCCGGGACGCCGAACGCGCCGGACAGCGCCTGCGCGATGCCGGGCAGCGCGTCGCCGGGGTCGAGGAATTGCGGCGGAAACAGCTTGTTGCGCAGCCAGCCGGTGGGGCCGCCGATGGCCATGTAGGCCGAGACCCCCATCACCACCACGACGACGAAGGCGCGCAGGTCGCCGCCGCCCATGCGCGCCAGCGCCCCGTAGCCGCAATTGCCCGCCAGCGCCATGCCGTAGCCGAACATCAGCCCGCCGACGATCGAGGCCGCCGGGTTCCAGGCTTGCGACAGGTAGATGGAATCCGCCGGGTCGAACAGCCCCATGGCGGCGAAGGCGAAGCTGAGCGCGATGGCGGCGGACAGCGCCAGCCCCCACATGCGCACGCCGCGCCAGTCCTGCGCATACATGGCGTCCTCGATGGCGCCGAGCGTGCAGAACCGCCCGCGCCGGGCCGCGAGCCCCAGCACCACGCCGCCCACGAGCCCCGCGAGCGCGGCCAGGGTCGAATCCGACAGAGCCTCCATTTGCGCGCCTCCCGGCAGATCTGGTTTGCATGCGCCCGGCTGGGCGGCGGCTGGGCGGCGGCTGGGCGGCGTGGCGGCGGCGTGGCCGGATCAGCGGGCGCCTCAGGCGCCGTCGGGCCCTTCGTCGCCGTCCTCGGGGGTGCAGAACATGTCATGCACGATCTGGATCAGCACCCGCACCCGGTCGTCGCCGATGCGGTAATAGATGGTCTTGCCGTCGCGACGATTGTCCACCAGTCCCTCCAGCCGCAGCCGCGCCAGCTGCTGGGACACCGCAGCTTGGCGCGAATGCAGCAGGTCTTCAAGCTCGGTGACGCTTTTTTCGCCGCCCGACAGGTGGCAGAGAATCATCAAACGGCCCTCATGGGCCAGCGCCTTCAGGAAGCCGGTCGCCTCGTCGGCCTTGTCGAGCATGCCGTCAAGCGCATGGGGATCGTGCGGGGCGTCGTTGGGCGCGTCTGGAGTCACTGGCCTGGCTTCCCCTCGTCCGGAGCGCGCGACGTCTGCGCCCGAGTCGCACCCGAGCCGCACCCGAGTCCCTTCCGCGTGCGGCGCCGGACGATCAGCTTTCGTCCACTGACGAGGCCGCGGCGGCGGCGGCCTCCGCCGGAAGCTTGCTTAGCAGTCTTTGCATCAAACCCCAGAAAAAATCCGGCCCCGGATAGCCTTCGATGCGCCCCAGTTCCCGCCCGTCTTCGATCAGCACGAAAGTCGGGGTGAAATTCACGCCCATGTCGAGGGTCACGCCCGGCGGCGCCGGATCGGCGATGTCGCGCTGCACCAGCGGCGCGCGTCTGCCCTCGGCGGTCTTGGCGTAGATGCCCCCGATGTCCTCGTCCCATTGCGCGCACCAGGAGCAGCCCGCCTGCCGCACCATCAGCAATTCGGCGGCGGCGGCGGGGCGGGGCGCGGCGAAGGACGCCAGCCCGGCGATGATCGAGAGCGCGGCGACGGGCGCGAGCGCGGCAAGGCGTGGGCGCATGATCATCTCCGTTGACAGGTGGCGTGGATCACATACAAAAAACTATATATTAAAATGCGTTTGCCGCAAGGGAAGGCTCGCGCAGGGAGGCGCAGGCATGACGTTCGACATCGGCATCTGGGGCGCGGCCTTCGCCGGATTGCTGTCCTTCCTGTCGCCCTGCATCCTGCCGATCGTGCCGTTCTATCTGTGCTACATGGCCGGCCAGTCGCTGCAGGAACTGACGGGCGGGGCAGGGACCGGGGCAGGGGCGGCGGGCGACGCGGCGGCGGGCGACGCACGCGCCCTGCGGCGGCGCGCGGCGGTCGCGGCGCTGCTGTTCTCGGCCGGGGTGATCACCATCTTCGTGGGGCTCGGGGCCTCGGCCACGGCGTTCGGGCAGCAGCTGCGCGACTGGTTCGGGGTGATTCGCTGGATCGCCGCGGCGCTGATCGCCGCCATGGGGCTGCATTTCCTCGGCCTGCTGAACATCGGGCCGCTGCACCGGCAGGCGCGGTTCGATCCCGGCGCCGGGGCGCGCGGGCCGCTCGGCGCCTACGTGATCGGGCTGGCCTTCGCCTTCGGCTGGACCCCCTGCGTCGGGCCGGTGCTGGCGACGATCCTGTTCGCCGCGTCGGAGGCCGAGACCGCCGCGCGGGGCGCGCGCCTGCTGCTGGCCTACGGCATGGGCATGACCCTGCCTTTCGTGCTGGCGGCGCTGTTCATCGGCCCGTTCCAGCGCTGGGCGCGGCGGTTTCGCCGGCATCTGGGGCTGGTGCAGCGGGGCATGGGCGCGGCGCTGATTCTGTTCGCGGCGCTGATCGCCACCAACAGCATGTCGGTGATCGCGCAATGGATGCTCAGCGTCGCGCCCGACATCGGCGTGCTGCGCTGATCGCGGCGCGTCGGAGCCCGAACCGGCCGTTGAAATCGAATGGCGCGGACGGCGCCGCGCAGGAAACAAAACGCCGGGATTCCACGTATTTTCGAAATATGCGCAAAGCCGCTGCGTGGCGAACGAATCCAAAAATTCGATTTTTTGAATTTAACGTTTGCGCATCGCCGGGACGCCAGCTAGTTTCACATGACAACTCTGGATTATCCAAAGGGGAGGTTTGGAATGGAAGTGGCTCGCAGCCTGGCGGCGCTGATCGCAGGAACGTTCGTTTCCGCTACTCTGGGCGCTGCGGCGCTTCACGCCGAGACAGTGACCCCCGACAAGGTCGCCTTTGACGGCGCAAAGGTCGCGCAATCGCTGACCGGCGCGCCCGGCGATCCGGCGGCGGGTCGCGCGACCTTCGTCAATCGCAAGCTGGGCAACTGCCTCGCCTGCCACGTCAATTCCGAGATCACCGATCAGGCCTTCCACGGCGAGATCGGCCCGGCGCTTGACGGCGTCGCCGATCGGTGGTCGGAGGCGGAGCTGCGCGGCATCGTCGTCAACTCCAAGATGGCGTTCGAGGGCACCATGATGCCCTCTTTCTACCGTCTGGAGAACGGCGCCCGGACGATGAAGAAATTCGCGAACAAGAGCATCCTCACCGCCGATCAGGTCGAGGACGTCGTCGCCTATCTCATGACGCTCAAGGAAAAATGATCCGGATCGCGTCGGCCAGCCCGCCGGCGCCGGACAGTTGCAAATCAACGGAGGAATCCATGACCCTCACCAGACGCAGCGCGCTGCAGCTCGTCGCCGGCGCCGCGGCCGTCGCGGCGCTGCCCGCCGGTCGGCTGTTCGCCGCGACCGACGCCGACGAGGTCGCGGCCGCGATCGACGCCTTCACCGGCGGCGGCGCGGTGGCCGAGGGCGGCGTCGAGATCGTCGCCCCCGAGATCGCCGAGAACGGCAACACCGTGCCCATCGAGGTCAGCGCCGCGGGCGCAAGCGCCATTCTGGTGCTGGCCACCGGCAACCCCAGCCCGGGCATCGGCGAATTCCGCTTCGGCGCGCTGGCCGAGCCCGCCGCCTCGATCCGCATCCGGCTCGCCGGCACCCAGGACATCGTCGCCGTCGCCAAGATGGCGGACGGATCGTTCGCGCGGTCTTCGCGCGCGGTCAAGGTGACCATCGGCGGCTGCGGCGGCTGACCCGGAACTCAGGAGAACATCATGGCCAAGATCAAACCTCGCGTGAAGGTGCCCAGGAAAGCCAAGGTCGGCGAAGTGATCACCGTCAAGACGCTGATCAGCCACCCCATGGAATCGGGACAGCGCAAGGACAAGAAGACCGGCGAGCTGATCCCGCGCAAGATCATCAACAGCTTCGTCGCCGCGTTCAACGGCGAGGAGGTTCTGAGCGTGACGCTGGAACCCGCGGTGTCGGCGAATCCGTATATCCAGTTCTCGATGAAGGTGCCGGAGGCGGGCGAGCTGAAATTCACCTGGACCGACGATGACGGCTCCGTCTACGGGACCAAGAAGAAGATCAAGATCGGCTGATGACGCCGTTCGCACGCAGGGCCCCGCGACGGGCCGGCGATCACGGACGATCCGGGCCGCAACAGGTCCTCAAAGGGGAGGTAGGCATGAAGATAGGAAGCTTGCGGCTCGCAGCCGCGCTCTGCGCCGCGACGCTGGCGTTCGGGGCCGCGTCGGCGGGCGAGGATGCGGAATTGACCATCGACGGGGAGGTGATCCCCACGAAGGCGGCGGCGCCCGCCGGGCATCCGCTTGACGAACTGATCTCGGGCTGGCGGTTCCGCTCGACCGAGACGCAGGCCCTGCAGGAAGACGATTTCGGCAACCCGGCCATGGTGTTGGTCGATATCGCCTCGGACAACTGGGACGAACCCGACGGCAAGGAGGGCAAATCCTGCGCCACCTGCCACGAGGACGTGGAAGACAGCATGGCCGGCGTGCGCGCGGGCTATCCCAAGTGGAAGGACTCCGCCGGGCGCCCGTTCACCCTGGAAAACCAGATCAACGAGTGCCGCGAGACCCGCATGGGCGCCGAGCCGTGGAAGTGGGAATCCCAGGAGATGCTGGGCATGACCGCGCTGATCGGGCTGCAGTCCCGGGGCATGCCGGTGAAGGTCGACACCGACGGGCCGATGCAGTCCTGGTACGACAAGGGCAAGGAACTGTATTACACCCGCGTCGGTCAGCTCGACATGTCCTGCGCCAATTGCCACGAGGACAATTACGGCAAGATGATCCGCGCCGATCGGCTGAGCCAGGGCCAGATCAACGGCTTTCCGACCTATCGTCTGAAATGGCAGGGCGTGGGGTCGATCCACCGTCGCTTCAAGGGCTGCATGAAGAACATTCGCGCCAAGCCCTACAAGCGCGGTTCGGACGAGTTCGTGGCGCTTGAGGTCTATCTCGCCGAGCGCGGCGAGGGCCTGAGCGTGGAGACCCCCGCGGTCCGCAACTGATCCTGCGGGCG
>NZ_JBWOMN010000080.1:0-7956 GCF_056449545.1 Oceanicella sp.
GGCGGCAACGACGACGGCGGCAACAGCGGCAGCGGCTCAGGCGATGACGGCGGCAACGACGACGGCGGCAACAGCGGCAGCGGCTCAGGCGATGACGGCGGCAACGACGACGGTGGCAACAGCGGCAGCGGCTCAGGCGGCGACGACGGCCGCGCGGCCGGCGCGCGCGGTCGCGACTCCGACCGGGGGCGCGAGAAGGGCGGCGGCAATCGCGAGGGCGCCAGCCGCTCCGGGCGCTCGTTCACCGGCAAGGACGGTTCGCGCGTCGAGGTGTCGGGCCGCGACATCTCGGTCAACTATCCGGACGGCTGGAGGGAATCGATCCAGAACGACCGCTACGAACTGAGCGATTCGGACGACAACACCGTGGTCGAACGCGCCGCCACCGACAAGGACCGCGCGCGCCTCGACGACATCGCCGGCTATTGAGGGAAACTCGTCGAGGAACGGCGCACGGGCCCCCCGACGACGCAACTGTCGGATCTCTCCGGACTCGGGAGGCGGCGAATACGCAACGCGCCTCCATGCGCCACGCGACCAACGCCAAGCACCTCTGTGGCGGCCCCATGGGGCCGGTCGTTCCCGCCGGCGCAGACGCGTCGGCGATGATCTGGAAGGCGACGATCTGAAATCCGCGCGGCGCCGGTCACTTGCTGCGCCCGCCGCCCCAGGCCTCCTGAGCCAGCACCGCCGCCTCGACCCGGTTGCGCACCTGCAGCTTGTGCAGGATCGCGGTCATGTAATGCTTCACGGTCTTTTCCTGGAGGTCGAGCGCCCGCCCGACTTCCTTGTTGGACTGCCCGCGCGCCACCAGGCGCAGGATCTCCTCCTCGCGCTTGGTCAGATCGTCGAGCAGGTCTTCATGCTGGGGCTTCTTGGGTTCGCGCATGGCGCTGAGCAGCCGCGCCGCCAGCGCCGGGGACACGTAGGACCGCCCCTCGGCCACGTCGCCGGCGACGCGGGCCAGTTCGGCGCCGCTGACGCCCTTGAGGATGTAGCCGGTGGCGCCGGCCTTCAGCGCCTCCATCACGTCCTCATCGGCCTCGGACACCGTGAGCATGGCGATGCGCGCGCCGGATCCGCCGGCCGAGATGCGCCGCGCCGCGCCGATGCCGCCCCCGGGCATGGAGATGTCCAGCAGTATCAGGTCCGGCGCGCAGTCCAGCGCCAGCGCCACCGCCGCGTCGGCGTCGGCGCATTCGCCCACAAGTTCGAAACGCCCGGTCTCCACCAGCGTGCGCGCGACGCCGTCGCGATACAGCGGGTGGTCGTCGGCGATCATCACCCGAATGGGGTCAGTCATGGCGGCTTCCTCCGTCGAGGTCCAATGTCATGCTCAGATGCGCGCCCTTGCCGGGCGCGCTGCTGATTTCAAACAATCCGCCGAGGCTTTCAACCCTGTCGCGCAGGCCGGGCAGGCCAAGCCCGCCCGCCCCGGACGAAGCGCTGGCCTGCGCGCCGGTGTCCGCAGCGTCAAAGCCGGGGCCTGAATCCGACACCCGCACCCGCACCGTGCCTTCGCGCACGACCATGCTCACCACCAGCCCCTTGCCGCCGGCGTGGCGCAGGGCGTTCGACAGGCCCTCCTGCACGAAACGGTAGACGCAGATCTTCAGCGACTGGGCCACCGCGTCGCTGCCGTCGCCGCGAATGCGCAGCGTCACCTCGGCGCCCGAAAGCTGCTGATGCGCCGCCACCGCGCGCCGGACCACGTCGCCCAGCGGCAGGTTCTCGACCTCCGGCAGGGTCAGCCCGCGGGATATGTCGCGGATGTCGCGCATGGCGTCATCCAGCGCCTGGCGCACGATCTCGACTTCCTTGTCGCGGGATCCGCGGTCGCCGATGCCGGTCACCGCGTCAAGGCGCAGCGCCGCGAAGCCCAGCAGCTGCGCCGGGCCGTCATGCAGATCGGCGCCGATGCGGCGCAGGTAGCGTTCGTTGCGCGCCGCGGCGCGGCTGGTGGCGTCCTGCACCCGGCGACGCAGCGTGGCGTTCTGGTCGGCCAGCGCCGCCAGCTGGCCGATGCGCGCCTCCAGCGCGCGTTGCTGGCGGGCGATGGTGCGGCTGCCCCCCAGCACGATGCCGAACAGCAGCGCCCCCATGGACAGGGTCACCGCCGCCACCATCAGCCAGGTCTTCATCCGCGCTTCCAGCAGGCTGGCGCGCAGCTCCACCGCGGTTTCGTAGAATTCGGCCACGGCGATGACCTCGCCCGACCAGACCTCGCGCACCGGGCTGTAGATCTCCAGCAGCGGCATGCCGATGGCGCGCTCGTGCTTGTTCTCGGCGCCGCTCAGGTCCTCGAACACCGCCGAGACCTCGCCGCGCCACGCCGCCATGTGGCGGTCGCTGGGTTCGAATCGCTGGCCGATCAGCGAGGGATCTGAGGCGTGCACCACCAGCCCGCCCTTCTTCCAGATCTTGAACGACACCACCCGTTCGCCCAGCGGCGTGTCCTGGAAAATCTCCTTGAGCGCCTGGCGCGCCCCGGGACCCAGCGTGTCCGCGCGGCGCAGGTCCTGGGTCAGCGGCGCGATGAAGCTTTCCATGTAGAGCGCGGTGGAGATCGCGGTGTTGGACACCACGCCGTCCTCGATCCGCTGGGACACCCAGCTGCCGATGGCCAGCGCCCCCGCCAGCAGCACGAGGCTGCCCGCCAGCGCGAATCGCTGCGCCAGGCTGAAGCGGCGCCAGCGCGGCGTGGCCTCGACCGTGACCAGGGGCGGGTTTTCCTTCATGGCCGGAGGCTACCCCATGGCGGGCGGCGGCGAAACTCGGCCTCTTGACGGAAATGGATCAGACCATGGTCCGATCCGCGCCGGGCGCGCCCCCTCGCGCCGGATGGCGGCGTCCGCAGGCGCACCCGTGGACGCATCCGGGCCAAACCCAGTCGAAAACCCCGCGCCGGCGCCGGGTTTGGCGGGGCGCGGGTCGGGCGTCAGCCGGCGCAGCAGGACAATTTGCTCACGTCCATGTCAAAGGTCTGGGCGGCGAGCTTCAGCGCCTCGACCGTGGTCAGATACGGAAACACCGTTTCGGCCAGTTGCTGATAGGTGAACCCCGCCTTGATGGCGATCGCCGCCGTCTGGATGGATTCGGCCCCCTCGGGGGCCAGCACATGCGCCCCCAGCAGCCGCCCGTCGGCGCTGTCGGCGACCAGCTTGACCAGTCCGCGCGTGTCCCGCGCCGCCAGCGCGCGCGGCACGTTGTCAAGCGTCAGGACCGAGGTCTTGACCGCAATGCCCTGCGCCCGCGCGGCGCGCTCGGTCAGCCCGACGCTCGCCGCCTGCGGGTCGCTGAAGGTCACCGCCGGCATGGCGGCGTTGTCATAGACCAGCGCGTTGCCGTTCAGGGCGTTGCTCGCGGCGATCCTGGCGCCGTAGGCCGCCATGTAGACGAACTGATCGCGCCCGGTGACGTCCCCCGCCGCATAGACCCCGGCGCGCGAACTGCGCATCCGGTCATCGACCGCGATTCCGCCGTTTTCGCCCAGCGTCACGCCGGCGGCGCGCAGATTCATCCCGTCGCTGTTGGGGCGGCGCCCGGTGGCGATCAGCACCTGCGCCGCCTCGATCGCCAGCGGCGCGCCGTCCCGCGTCAGGTGCAGGCGAACGCCGTCCTGCGTGGTCTCGATGCGCGCGTAGGCGATGCCCGAAACGATGTCCATGCCCTCATCGGCGAGATATCCGGCCAGCGCGGCGCTGATCTCCGGTTCGGCCTCGGGCAGCGGGCCGCGGCGGCTGACCAGCGTCACCGCCGTCCCGGCGCGGGCGAAGGTCTGGGCGATCTCGACCCCCACATAGCCGGCGCCGATCACCAGCAGCGAATCGGGCAGGGTTTCGAGCTCCAGCGCCGCGGCGCTGTCGAGGCAGGCCACGTCCTCGATGCCCGGAATCGACGGGATCGCCGGGCGCGATCCGGTGGCGATGACGATCCGGTCCGCCGTCAGCGTCTGTCCGGCCACCGTCAGCGCGCCGTCGTCGTCAAAGCGCGCGCGTCCCTCCCGATAGGCGATATTGTCGTATTCGGGCAGGATGTCGGTGTATTTCGCCGCCCGCAATTCATCCACCAGCGCCTGTTTCTGCGCCACCATGGCGGCCCAGTCGACGATGCGGGCGCTGGCCTCGACGCCGTCGAAACGCGCGGCGGCGCGGGCGACATGCACGGGTTCCACGGCGCGGATCAGCGCCTTGGAGGGCACGCAGCCCACATTGACGCAGGTCCCGCCGATCGTGCCATGTCCGATCAGCGTCACCCGCGCGCCCAGATCGGCGGCGGTGATGGCGGCGGAAAACCCCGCCGAGCCGGCGCCGATCACCGCGACATGCAGGCCCTCGGGCGCGCTGCGCCCGGACCGGGATTCAGACATGCGGGCGCTCCCGCCCCGGCGCGCCGCGTCCGGCGCGCCGCAGCCAGAGCCAATAGGCCGCCACCGCCGCCGCCGCCGCGATCGAAATCCGCAGCGCGTAGCGGAATTCCAGCCAGATGATCAGCGCCGACAGGACGATCACCGCCGCGAGGATGGCGTTGCGCGGACAGGGCGCGGGGCGCCCGGCCTGGATCCACAGCGCCTGCGCCACGATCCCCAGCGACGCGAACATCAGCGGGAACAGCGCGTAATCGAGCCAGCCGACAAAGGCCGACAGCCCCAGCCCGGCAAACACCAGCACCAGCAGCGGCGTGAAGCAGCAAACCGCCGCGATCACCGACCCGACAAGGCCGGTTCCGAGAAGCTTCTTGTCGTTCATTTCAACATGAACTCCCTTGAATTGTCGGCGGATGCGCCCCGGGTCTTCGGAGTCGCCAGGCGTTGGGCCGGTCGCGGCGCGGGTCAGGATCCCTCGGCGCCGTCAAGCACCCGCGCCGCGTAACCGTAGCTGTCGGGCTTTGCGGCGATCTCCGCGGGCGTGGTCTGCGCGTCGTCGTAGCTGACCACGAACACCGCGGTGCTGGTTTCGGCGTCATAGGCGCCTTCCAGCACCCGGGCGCTGGCCGCCTCCTGCATGGCGCGCGCGGCGATATAGGGGCAGGAGGCGCAAAACAGGCCGCCGACCTCGATTCTCGCCGAACGCTGTTCAGCGGCGGCCGGCAGCGCCGTCAGCAGCGCAAGAGAAGCGATCAGGAGCGATTTCATGGTTTTCGGCCCTTCCATCAGTAGCTCAGGACATACGGAACGAGATACGGAAACGCGATCGCCGCCAGCACGATCGCCGTCGCGCCCCATAGCGAGGTTTTCATCAGGCGTCGCGGCAGCGGCCGCGCGCAGGCGCCGTCGGCGCAGGGCGCCGGGCGGTAGACCTTGTGGAATCCGTAGGCGAGGCAGGCGGCGGCGAAGGCGAAGATCCAGCCCTTGTATTGCGCCATGGCCGCCATGCGTCCGATCCATGCGCCGGTGGCCCCGAGGCTGAACAGCGCCAGCGGAAGGATGCAGCAGGAGGTCATCGCCACCGCCCCGATCACGCCGCCCGCCGCCGCGATGCGCCCGCCATCGGGCGTGTGCGCGGGCGGCGCCGGGTCGGCGGCGCCCGCCGTTTGCTGGCTTTCGATCGTCCGGGACGGCGTCATGGGGTCTCCGTTGCGTGACTGCGCCTGCCGGTCTACTGTCTGTAGCGACTACAGATGCAAGCGCCGTCGCGCCCCGGGAGATCACGAAATCGTGAGCAAGCATTCGGAAACAAGTCGGAAGGGGCGGACCGCGACCCCCGGCAATGCGAACTGGAGCGGGCGCATCGGCGCGGCGTCACGGCTGAGCGGCGTCCATATCGAGACCATCCGCTATTACGAACGCATCGGCCTCATCCCGCCGCCCCTGCGCAGCGGCGGCGGCGCGCGGGTCTATGACGCCACGCTGCTGCGCCGCCTGACCTTCATCAAGCGCAGCCGCGAACTGGGCTTCAGCATCCGCGAGATCCAGGCGTTGCTCGACATGACCGACCGGCGCGATTTCACTTGCGCCGAGATCAACGGCATCGCGCTTGACCATCTGGGCGCGATCCGGGCGCGGATCGCCGATCTGGGGCGGCTCGAGGCGACATTGGCGCAGATGGCGGCGGAATGCAGCCGCGGCGAGGTGCCGGACTGTCCGATCCTCGATGCGCTGATGGAGGTCCCGCCGCGCTGACCGCGGCGGCGCCGTCAGCCGCGAAACGGCAGGCGCGGCGGTTCGAGCATCCGCGCCGCCATGGCCTCGGCGCCCGGCGCTGCGCCCTCGCCGTCGAAATTGCCGCGCAGCTGCGTGGCCCAGCCCAGCGCGCACAGAAAATCCGCGACCAGCGGCGGGTCGGGCGGGCGCGGCGCGCCCCAGAAAGCGTCGAGCGGCGCCGGATCGGTCATGCCCGCGACATCGAACAGCGCCGCGCCCAGGGTTTTGACGGGCCGCCCCGCCGCCAGCGCGCTCAGCCCGACGGTGGAATTCACCGTCACCACCCCGGCGCATCGCGCGATCAGCGCGTCGAGATCGCCGCCGTCGATCACCTCGACCCGGTCCGCGAGGCCAAGCTCGCGCGCCCGCCCGCGCAGCAGCCGCCGCCACGGCGTCAGGCCGTTGTCCATGGGGTGTTCCTTGACCAGCAGCCGCGCGCCGCGCGGCGCATGGGCGGCGAAGGACTCCACCACCTTGCGCGCAGTGTCGCGCAGATCGGCGTCCGGCCCGTGGGCGCGGATCTGGAAATCGGTGCGCAGCTGCAACGGAAACAGAAACAGCGGGTTGTTGTCCGAATCCGCCTCGGCCCAACCCGCGCAAACCCGCGCCGCACGCCGCCGCCGCCCGCCCGCGCCCAGCATTTTCCGCGCGAACCCGGCGTATTCCGCCAGCGGGTGCCAGATCTGGTGGCGCTGGTAGCCCGGCGTCATCGCCCAGCCCAGCGCCAGATTCGACAGGTTCCAGGCGATGTCCATGGCTGCGTAGGCCGCGAAGCTCGACCGGTAGATGCGCGTCGCCTCGGGCGCCGAACCCGGATGCGCGGCCGCAAGCGCCCGGATCGCGCCCGGGTCGCGAGGCATCAGCGAATTGGCGCCGCCGCCCACCGGTTCCAGCGTCAGCCAGTCGGGGCGCGCATAGCCCAGCTCCGCGTGATGCGTCCGCACGCCCATGCGCCGCGCGCGGGCGATGGCGGGGCGATGAAACGGCCGGTTGTCGCCGAGCAGCGCCAGATCCGTCACCGCCTCGCGCCGCATGAAATCCTCGACGTGATCGGGCCAATCCGCCGCGGTCCCGCGATAGACCCGCCCGCCGCCGCGCCGCCAGAACAGCCAGTCGCCGGGGCAAAGATGCAGGCGCAGCACGGTCGCGCCGCGCGCCTCCAGCGCATCGGCGAGCCGTGCGAAAAACAACGAGGACGGGCCCTGCAGCAGCAGCACCCTGCGCGCCCCCTCGCCCCCGCCTCCGCCCTCGCCTCCATCCATGTCCAACCCCGCTTGTCGCCGCCCGCCCCCGGCGATTATCAGCCGCTCGCCAGAACGACAACGCCCGCCACCATGACAGCGCCCCAGGCCAGTCGGCGCCCGAGCTCGGCCTCGCCCAGCAGCAGCCCGCCCGCCAGCACCGTGAGAAGCCCGCTCAACTCCCGCGTCGGGGCCACGTAGACCACCGGCGTGAAGCTCGGCGCGGTGAGCGCGAGGATGTAGGCCAGCGGGTTGAACAGCGCGATCACGATCACCCCGCGCCGATGCGCGCGCCACAGCCGCGCCACCTGCGCCCGGCGCCGGAACGCCACCGGGGCCAGGATGACCGCGCGCCCGACGCTGGAGACGTAGTCCAGCAGCAATGGCGGGATCAGCAGCGTTGACACCGCGCAGGCGTCCCACGCGGCATCGCCGCCGATCAGCGTCCCGGCGGCGATGCCGAACCCCAGCGACAGCGCCGCGCGGCGCGCGCCGCGCCAGAAGCCGCCCGTCAGGGACAGCCCACCCCCGATCACCGCGCCCCCCCCCCCCGCGAACCGGGGGGTCAGGGAC
>NZ_JBWOMN010000081.1:0-2680 GCF_056449545.1 Oceanicella sp.
GCGGCGCTGCGCCCGCCCGCCAGCGCCGCCGCGACGCAGTCGAGCACGCAGTCGTTGAGCGCCGCGCGCGTGGCGGCGCCCAGATCCCCGGCCTTCGGGGCCAGCGCCAGATCCGCCAGCGCCCCCACGGCGTCGCGCGCCGGCGCGCCCGTCATCGTCGATGTCTGCATGGTCGTCCCTGCATGTTGGCGGCGCGTCACTCTGACCCCGAATGCCATGGACGCGAAAGCGCAAAATTGTCTAGGCTCCGGCCGGGGAGGCGCATCAGGTGGATTTCGACACCATAATCATCGGCGGCGGGCTGGTCGGCGCGGCGCTGGCCTGGGGCCTGGCGCGGCGCGGCGGCGATGTGGCGGTGCTTGACGAGGGCGACGCGGCGTTTCGCGCCTCGGCGGGCAATTTCGGGCTGATCTGGGTGCAGAGCAAGGGGCTGGGGATGCCCGCCTACGCCGCCTGGTCGCGGCGCTCGGCGGATCTGTGGCCGGATTTCGCCGCGCGGCTTGAAGCGGAGGCCGGATTCGGGATCGATTTCGCGCGCCCCGGCGGCCTGACCCTGTGTCTTGGCGAGGCTGAACTGGCCGCCCGCGCGGCGTTTGTGGAGCGGATGCGCGATCAGCAGGGCGCGGGCGCCTATGGGGCGCGGCTGCTGGATCGCGACGCGACCCGCGCGCTGGTCCCGCGGATCGGGCCGCTGGTGACGGGCGCGTCCTTCTGCCCCGATGACGGTCATGTCAATCCGCTGCTGCTGCTGCGCGCGCTGCACGCGGCGGGGCGCGGGCTGGGGCTTGCGCATCTGCCCGGCGCCGCGGCGGCCGTCGTGGCGCGGCGCGGCGCGGGCTACCGGATCACCCGCGCCGACGGCGCGACGCTTGACGCCCGCCGCGTGCTGCTGGCCGCGGGGCTGGGCAACGCGGCGCTGGCGGAGGGGTTGGGCAAGGCGTTTCCGGTGCGCCCGCAGCTGGGTCAGATTCTGGTGACCCAGCGCACCGAACGCTTCCTGAACCTGCCGCTGTCGAAACTGCGCCAGACCGCCGAAGGCGGGGTGATGATCGGCGACAGCAAGGCCGATGCGGGGTTCGACACCCGGGTCAGGGCGCGGGACGCGGCGGCCATGGCGGCGCGCGCGGCGCGGGCCTTTCCGCATCTCGCCGACGTGGCGGTGGCGCGCGCCTGGGGCGCGCTCAGGGTGATGAGCCCCGACGGCTTTCCGATCTACCAGACCTGGCCCGACCTGCCCGGCCTGTTCGCGCTGGGCTGCCACAGCGGCGTGACCCTCGCCGCCATCCATGCCGAGATTCTGGCCCCGGCGATCGCCGCCGGCGGCCTGCCCGAGGAAACCGCGCCGTTCAGCGCCGACAGATTCGAGTTGACCCCCGATGCAAAACCCCTTGTTCAGACCGGCGCCGCGCCTTGATCCCGGCGGCGAGGAAATCGCCTTCAGCTTCGAGGGCCGCGCGATGCGCGCCCCGGCGGGCGCGACCGTGGCGGCGGCGCTGCTCGTCAACGGGGTGCGCGCGTTTCGCGAGTCGCCGGTGTCGGGCGCGCCGCGCGGGCCGTTCTGCATGATGGGCGCCTGTTTCGAATGCCTGGTGGAGATCGACGGCAGGGCGGACCGGCAGGCCTGCGGCGTCGAGCTGGCCGCCGGCATGGTCGTGCGTCGCCAGCGCCGCCCGGATCCGGCGTCATGACCGCGCCGAGCGCCGCGAAACAGCATGATCTGGCGATCATCGGGGCCGGGCCGGCGGGGATGGCGGCGGCGGCGCTGGCCGCCGAACTGGGGCTGTCCTGCGCGCTGCTCGACGAACGCCCGGCGCCCGGCGGCCAGATCTATCGCGACCTGGAAAGGGTGGCGGCGCGCGGGCCGACCGGGCTGGCGGCCTTCGGCGCCGGGTATCGGCGGGGCTTGCCGCTGATCGCGGCGCTGCGCGCCTCGGGCGTCGATTATCGCCCCGGCGCGCTGGTCTGGCAGATCGAATGGCCCGGGCGGCTCTGGGCGATTCGCGACGGGGCGGTCGAAACCGTCGACGCCGCGCGCCTGCTGATCTGCGCCGGGGCCCGCGAACGCCCGACGCCGCTGCCCGGCTGGACCCTGCCGGGGGTCTTTGGCGCCGGGGCGCTGCAGATCCTGCTGAAATCGGGCGGGCTGGTTCCCGACCCCGCCACGGTGTTCGTGGGCAACGGCCCGCTGCTGTATCTGCTGCTGGCGCAGTGTCAGGCGGTCGGCGCGGGGCCCGCGGCGGTGCTGCTGACCAACGATCCGGTGAACCTGGGCGCGGCGCGGCATGCGCCGGGGTTTCTGGCCTCGGGGATGATGGGCGAGGCCATGGGGCTGCTGCGCGCGCTGCGCCGTTCGGGCGCGCGGATCGTGCGCAACGTGCGCGATGCGGCGATCATCGGCGCGGACGGCGTCGAGGCCGTCGCCTTCACCGCAAGGGGGCGCGCCGAAACCATCCCGGCCCGCGTCGTCTGCCTGCATGAGGGCGTCATTCCCGACACGCAGGCCACGCGGCTGCTGGGCTGCGATCACCGTTGGAACGCGGCGCGCCAGGCGTTCGAACCGGTGCTGGACGCCTGGGGGATGACCTCGGTCGCGGGGGTGCATGCGGCGGGCGACGGCGGCGGCGTGGCGGGCGCCGAGGCGGCGGCGCTCGGCGGGCGGCTGGCGGCGCTGGAGGCCGCC
>NZ_JBWOMN010000082.1:0-7691 GCF_056449545.1 Oceanicella sp.
CGCCCACGGCGACGACGCCGGCGGCGCGGCCATCGCCTCCATGGCGGTGATTGACATTGAGGGCGACGAGCCCAAGAAGGGCGGCGAGATCGCGGCGCTCGGCTTCGGGGCCGCCGGCGCGGCGGAGGCCGTCACCGGCGACAGCGGCGACGCGGAAATCCCCAAGCCTTCGCGCACGCGGCGCCGGCGCAAGCCGCGCAAGGCCGAGGCGACCGCCGAGGCGCCAGAGGAGACGACGAACGGGGCGGCCGACGAGGCCCGGGACGAGACGGCGAGCGAGGTTTCGAACGAGCCCCGGACCGGCGCGACGGAGGCGGTTGCCGACGCGGCGCCCGTCGCCGTCGCGATGGATGACCCCGCATCCCCGGCCGCCAGGGCCCCCGACGCCGCGCAGGAACTTGCGCCGGTGGCTGCGCAGGTGGCTGCGCCTGACCCGGTCGCCGATGACGTTGCGCAGGCCGAACCCGACGCCCCAGAGGCGGCGGAGGCAGGCCCCGAGCCCGTGGCGGCGGAGGCAGGCCCCGAGCCCGTGGCGGCGGAGGCAGGCCCCGAGCCCGTGGCCGAAGCGATGCCCGCCGAGACGCCGGCGGCCGAGGATCTCGCCTCCAGACCCAGGCGGCGCGGCTGGTGGTCGCTGGGCAGCTAGCCCCGCGCTCGTCGGACTCGATCGACGATGAAAGGGGCGCCGGACGGCGCCCCTTTTTCATGCCCGGTCCGGCCCGACTCAGCCCAAATCCTGACCCGCCCGGCCGGATCCAGGCCCGCGTTCAGGCCAGCCAGTCGCGCAGGCGTCTCGCGCCCTCGATCATGTCGGCGGTGCTGCGCGCAAAACTGAACCGGATGGTGTGCGCCCCGCGCACCGGGTCGAAATCCAGGCCCGGGGTCGCCGCCACCCCGGCCTCGCGCAGCATCCGCGCGCAGAAGGCGCGGCTGTCATCGGTCAGATGCGCGATGTCCGCATACAGGTAGAAGGCCCCGTCGCAGGGCGCCGGGTCGCCGAACCCCGCCTTGGGCAATTCCTCCAGCAGCAAGGCGCGGTTGGCGGCGTAGACGGCGCGGTTGGCCTCCAGTTCCTCGATGGCGTCAAGCGCGCCCAGCGCCGCGATCTGGCTGACATGGGGGGCGCAGATGAACAGGTTCTGGGCCAGGCGCTCGACGGTGCGCAGATGGCTTTCGGGAACCACCACCCAGCCCACGCGCCAGCCGGTCATGGAGAAATATTTGGAAAAACTGTTGATGGCGAAAACCTCGTCGGTGACCTCCAGCGCGCTCACCGCGTCACGCCCATAGGTGAGCCCGTGATAGATCTCGTCGGAGACGAACGCCGCGCCGCTGGCCGAACAGGCCTCGGCCAGCGCGCGCATTTCCGAAAGTCCCAGCATGGTCCCGGTGGGGTTGGCCGGGCTGGCCGCCAGCAGCCCGTCGGCGTCGCCCAGATCCTGCGGGCGGGGCTGAAAGCGGGTCGCGGCGGTGGTTTCGACGCGGCGAACCTCGACCCCCAGCGCCTTGAAGATGTTGCGATAGCTGGGATAGCCGGGATCGCCCAGCGCAACGCTGTCGCCAACCTCGAACAGCGCCAGGAAGGCCAGCAGGAACGCCCCCGAGGACCCCGCCGTCACCACCACTCTGCCCGGATCCAGCGACACCCCGTGGCGCGTCGCGTAAAGCCGGGCGATGCCCTCGCGCAGCGCCGGCAGGCCCAGCGCCACCGTGTAGCCCAGCGCGTCATCCGCCAGCGCGCGCGCCAGCCTTTCGCGCGCCAGGCGCGGCGCCGGGGTCGAGGGCTGGCCCACCTCCATGTGGATCACGTCGCGCCCGGCGGCCTCGGCGGCGCGCGCGGCTTCCATCACATCCATGACGATGAAGGGATCGACGATCCCGCGGCTGGCGATTTTCATGGCGCTGATCGTCCCTGTGGCGGCGGCTGCGCCGCAGACCTAAGCGCCGCGCCGACGCGGGGTCAAGCGCGGCGGGCCGGGCGGCGCGAAACCGCCCCCCGTCGCGCCCCTTGCCGCAAAATCGCCGCGACGATCGGATACCCGGAGTTTTGATGTGCTTTCCCGGAAAGAAACGCCATATAGTCCGATCATGATGACCCGCTTCGCATACGCGCCGCTGCGCCTGACCCGCCTGATCCTCATCGCTTTCGTCGCAACCTGGCTGGCCGCCGGGGCGCAGGCGGCCAGCCTGATCCGCGACGCCGAGATCGAGGCCACCCTGCGCCGCATGGCCGGCCCGATCTTTGACGCCGCCGGACTGCCGCGCCGCGACGTCGAACTGATCATCATCAATGAATTCACCCCCAACGCCTTCGTGTTCAACGGCCGCAACATCGCCTTCACCACCGGGCTGCTGCGCCTGCTGGACACGCCCGAACAGCTGATGAGCGTCATCGCGCACGAGGTCGGGCACATCACCGGCGGCCATCTGGCGCGGCGCAACATCGCGCTGCAGAACACCCAGGGCCCGGCGCTGATCGGGCTGCTGCTCGGCATCGCGGCGGCGGCGGCGGGGGGCGGGGGCGCCGGGCTCGGGGTGATCGCCGGCAGCCAGGCGGTGAGCCGGCGCGCCATGCTGGCCTATAACCGCGCCGAGGAGGCCGCCGCCGACCAGGCCGCGCTGACATTTCTCGAGCGCGCCAGGATCGACCCCGTGGGCATGGTCAAGGTGCTGGAGCGGTTTCGCGGGCAGGAGGTGTTTTCCGCCCGCAATCAGGATCCCTACGTGCTGACCCACCCGGTAAGCTCGGCGCGCCTGGCCATGGTGCAGCGCCGGGTCGGCGAATCGCATTATCGCGGGGTTCCCGTGTCGCCGGACCTGGCCTATTGGAGCCGGCGGATGCGCGCCAAGCTCGACGCCTTCATCGACCGCCCCGACCGCACGCTGGGGCGCGCCGACGCCAAGGGGGACGGCGAATTCGCCACCCTGCGCCGCGCCATCGCCTATCACCTGCTGCCGGCGCCCGACAAGGCGGTGGCCGAGGCCGACCGGCTGATCGCCATGCGCCCCAAGGACCCGTATTATCACGAGCTGAAGGGCCAGATCCTGCTGGAAAACGGCCGCGGTCGCGAGGCCGTCGCCCCCTATCGCGAGGCGGTGCGCCTGGCCCCGGACGAACCCCTGATCCTCGCCTATATGGGCCGTGCGCTGCTGTCGCTGAACGAACCCGCCGCCGATCGCGAGGCGCTGGCGGCGCTTGAACGGGGCGCCGCGCGCTCGGGCGGCGGCGACGTCACGCTGCTGCGCGATCTGGCCTTCGCCTATGCGCGCACCGGCAAGGAGGGCATGGCGGCGCTGGTCACCGCGGAACGGCTGGCGCTGTCCGGGGCGCGGCGCGACGCGGTGATCCAGGCCCGGCGCGCACGCAAGAAACTGCCGGCCGGCAGCCCCGCCGCGACGCGGGCGCAGGACATCATTTCCAGCATCGACATCGAAAACTGACGCGGCGGGCGGGCGCGGATCGCGACCCCGCCGGCGCCGGGACAACGACGCAACGAGGACGAGACCCGATGAAGAAAATCAGATCACTGACGGCCGCCATGGCCCGCGCCGCGACCGCGGCGGCGGCGGGGCTGGCCGGATTCGCGGCGATTCCCGCCATGTCGCCCGCGGTTCCGGCGCTGGCCATCCCCGCGATCTACGCGGCGAACGCGGCCCCCGCCGCGGCGCAGGAGGACATGCTGCCCGAGGACCGCGCCCGGCTGCGCGCGGAAATCCGCCGCTACCTGCTGGAAAACCCGGAAGTGATCATGGAGGCGATCCAGGTGCTGGAACAGCGCCGCAAGCAGGCCGGGGCCGCCGCCGAACAGCGCGTGCTCGCCGGGGTCAGGGACGCGCTGCGCGACGACGGCTATTCCTATGTCGCGGGCAATCCCGACGGCGACGTCACGGTGGTGGAATTCACCGACTACAATTGCGGCTACTGCAAGCGCGCGCACAAGAACGTCAAGGCGCTGATCGCCTCGGATCCCGGGGTGCGGCTGGTGGTGAAGGAATTCCCGATCCTCGGCCCGACCTCGCGCATCGCCGCCGAGGCGGCGCTGGCGGCCATGGGCCAGCAGGACGGCGCGCTCTATCTCGCCTTCAACGACGCGATGATGACCCATCGCGGGCGGCTCGACGAAACCGTCATCTACAGTCTCGCCGCCAAGGTCGGGCTTGACGTGGACAAGCTGCGCAGCGATGCCGGATCGGAGCGGATCAAGGCCAATATCGAGACCACCTACGGCATGGCCGACAAGCTTTCGATCACCGGCACCCCCACATTCATCATCGGCGAACGCATCGTGCGCGGGTTCATCCCGCTGGCGGACATGCGCGAGGCCATCGCCGAGCAGCGCGACGCCAACGGCTGAGCCCGGCGCGCCGGGACGCGGGCGCGGGCCGCGCGGCTTGCATCCCGGATCGGCCTTCGTGTAAATCGCGGTGCAACATCAGCGGGCGCCGGCCCGCGCGTTCGGATCAGGGACCCCATGAGCAAGCCACACGAGACCGACATCGACTTCATCCGCGCGCTGGCGGAACTGCTTCGGGAAACCGACCTGTCCGAAATCGAGGTGGAGCGCGAATACGGCAAGGATGATCTGCTCAGGGTCCGCGTCGGGCGCCACGGCGCCCCCGCCCCCGTTCAGGCCCCCGCCGCCCCCGTTCAGGCGCCCGCCCACGCCCCCGTTCAGGCGCCCGTCCACGCCCCCGCCGCGCCGCCGGCCCCCGCGCCGCTCGCCGCCGCCCCCAGGGCCGGGGTCGAGGACCCGGCCCAGCATCCCGGGGCCGTGCCCTCGCCCATGGTCGGCACCGCCTATCTCAACCCCGAGCCCAGCGCGCCGCCCTTCGTCAAGATCGGCGACGCCGTGACCGAGGGCCAGACCCTGCTGATCATCGAGGCCATGAAGACCATGAACCAGATCCCCAGCCCCCGCGCCGGGACGGTGAAGCGGATTCTGGTCGAAGACGGCTCGCCGGTCGAATTCGGCGCGCCGCTGATGATCGTCGAATAGCCCGGGGAGGTCCGGGCCATGTCCGACAAGAAGCTCAGCAAAGTCCTGATCGCCAATCGCGGCGAAATCGCGCTCCGCGTGCAGCGCGCCTGCCATGAAATGGGCATCGGCACCGTGGCGGTGCATTCCAGCGCCGACGTGGACGCCATGCATGTGCGTCTCGCCGATGAAAGCGTGTGCATCGGCCCGCCCGCGGGCGCGCTCAGCTATCTCAACATCCCGGCGGTGATCTCGGCCTGTGAGATCACCGGCGCCGACGCCATCCATCCCGGCTACGGGTTCCTGTCCGAAAACGCCAATTTCGTGCAGATCTGCGAGGATCACGGGCTGACCTTCATCGGCCCCACCGCCGAACATATCCGGGTGATGGGCGACAAGATCGCCGCGAAGGAAACCATGAAGGCGCTCGGCGTGCCCTGCGTGCCCGGCTCCGAGGGCGGCGTCGACACCGTCGAGGAGGCCGCCGAGGCCGCCGCCGCCATGGGCTACCCGGTGCTGGTCAAGGCCGCCTCGGGCGGCGGCGGGCGCGGCATGAAGGTGGCGCGCACCGCCGACGACATCGCCATCGCCTTTTCCGCGGCCCGATCCGAGGCCAAGGCCGCCTTCGGCGACGACACCGTCTATATCGAGAAATACCTGGGCAAGCCGCGTCATATCGAGATCCAGGTGTTCGGCGACGGCGCCGGCGCGGCGGTGCATCTGGGCGAGCGCGACTGTTCGCTGCAGCGGCGCCACCAGAAGGTGATGGAGGAATGCCCCTCGCCGATCATCACCCCCGAGCAGCGCGCCCGCATCGGCGCCACCTGCGCCGAGGCGGTGGCGCGCATGCATTACCGCGGCGCCGGCACCATCGAATTCCTGTATGAGGACGGCGAGTTCTTCTTCATCGAGATGAACACCCGCCTGCAGGTCGAACACCCGGTGACCGAGGCGGTCTACGGCGTCGATCTGGTCAAGGAGCAGCTGCGCATCGCCGCCGGCCTGCCGCTGTCCATGACCCAGGCCGACCTGACCCCGCGCGGCCACGCCATCGAATGCCGGATCAACGCCGAGAAACTGCCCGATTTCACCCCCTCGCCGGGGCGGGTGCGGGCGTTCCACGCCCCCGGCGGGCTGGGGGTGCGCATGGACAGCGCGATCTATGACGGCTACGTGATCCCGCCCTATTACGACAGCCTCATCGGCAAGCTGATCGTGCATGCCGAAACCCGCGAGGCCGCCTTCGCCCGCCTGCGCCGCGCGCTGGGCGAGGTGATCGTGGACGGGGTCGACAACACCCTGCCCCTGTTCGGCGCGCTGGCCGAGAACCCCGACGTGCTGGCCGGCGACTATGACATCCACTGGCTGGAGAAATGGCTGGAAAACGCCTGACCCGGCCGGCGGATCGGCGCAAGCGCGGCGGCGATCTGTTCAGGCGTCCGGCGCGCTGGTAGTCTGGGGGCCGCGTTCAGGGGACATCCCCGCGCCACGACGACCCAGAGCACCCACATGACCGGACCGCTCAGACCGCTGGAAATCACCCCGACGCTGCTGCTGCGCGCCTATGCGGCCGGGGTGTTCCCCATGGCCAACAGCGCCGAGTCCGAAGAGGTGTTCTGGGTCGACCCCAAGCGACGCGGCATCCTGCCGCTGTCCGGGTTCCGCGTCAGCCGCTCGCTGCGCAAGCGCATCCGCAAGGGCGGGTTCGAGGTCACGGTGGATCGGGATTTCCTCGGCGTGCTCGACGGCTGCGCGGCGCGCGAGGAAACCTGGATCAACCCCGAGATCCGCGCGCTTTACGAAACCCTGCACCGGCTCGGCTATGCCAGCTCGGTCGAGGTGTGGATGGACGGGGCGCTGGCCGGCGGGCTTTACGGCGTGCGCCTGGGCGCGGCGTTCTTCGGTGAAAGCATGTTCTCGGCGCGCACCGACGCGTCAAAGATCGCGCTGGTCTGGCTGGTGGCGCGGCTCAAGGCGGGCGGGTTCGCGCTGCTGGACACCCAGTTCGTCACCGACCACCTGCGTTCGATGGGCGCGATCGAGGTGTCGCGCGACCGGTATCGCGCGCTGCTGGAAAGCGCGCTGGCCGCTCACTCGGATTTCTGGGCGCTCTGCGCCGAGGCCTCGGCGGAATCGGTCCTGCACCTCAGCACCCAGACGTCGTAGCGCGCGTGATCCAGCGCCGACAGCGCCGGGCTCGACGCGAACATCCAGCCCATGAAGCGCGGCGCCGCCTCGCGCAGGTCGCGGATTTCCAGATAGGCGTAGGCGTCCGCAACCTCGCCCGCGGGCGGGGTGCGGCAGGCGTCGAGCTTGATTTCCAGCCGGGCGCGGATGACGGTCTGCGCCACCGCGACGTCGAAGGTTTCCACCCGGCCGTTCATCTTGTCGAGCAGCCGCAGGGTGGCGCCTGTCGCGGCGACGGAGCGGGATTCGGGCGCGACCTGTTCGGGCGTGACCGGATAGGCGCGCAGCCCGGAGTCGGCCTTGGGCTCGGATTCCGGGTCATAGCCGGGCGCCGGCTTGAACAGATCGCGCGGGTTCACGTCGCCCAGCCCGCTGTCGACCTGCGCCAGCGCCAGCGCCGGCGCCGCCATCAGCGCCAGCAGGCATGTGAGCGCCGGCTTCACGCGGCGCCCCCGCCGCCGGCCAGCCGGGCGCGAAAGCGCAGGCGCACGTAGTCGGCGGTCCAGGCGCAGATCGGAAGAGCACACG
>NZ_JBWOMN010000083.1:0-15292 GCF_056449545.1 Oceanicella sp.
GAATACGGCATCATCGAGCGCCACGCCGGGCGCGGCTCGGTGGTCAGCTATCGTCGGGGCGCCGGCCCCGCGGACGCCGACGGCGGGGCGCGGGCGGGCGGCGAGCCCAACATGCTCGACCTCGACGGCGCCCTGCGCGTCGAGCAGCTGGTCCCGCATCTGCCCGTGGTCGCGGATATGCTTCAGCAGCAGGTCGCCATGCCGGCCCAGCCAGTCGAGCGCCGATTGAAACTCCTCGATCCGCGCCCTGCCGTCGCGGATGCGCGCCGCCGGCCAGGTCCCGGCCAGCGCGTGGCTGATCCCGAACAGCTCGCGCCCCCCCCAGCGCGCCTCGCCGAACACGTTGCGGCTGAAGCCGCCCTGCTTGATCGCCGACAGCACCGACAGCACCGGCGGCGCCGACAGCGCCGGCAGCGGCTCCACGGTCTGGATGCGCTCCGCCGCCGCGCGCCACATTTCGAGAATGGCGCAGCATTCCCAGGACGCCGCGCTCCACTGACCGGGAAAGCGGCGGTTGAATTCGTGGAAGAATTCCGCCGGGCGGCGAAAAACTGATGCGCGGGTCGTTCAGCAGCGGATCGTCGAAATCCGGAAACGGGAACAGGACTCCCTCCATGAAGTCGCGACTGGTCTTGGCGATCAGCCCCCGGCGCCAGGCGGCCTCGGTCAGCGCGTGCACGAAGGGTTCATAGGCGGTGTCCCAGCACAGGATGTCGGGATCCTCGGCCATCATGTCCGCCACCACCGCATCCATGTCCCGGTCCCGCATCGAGGCCGGGAACGGGAATTCCCTTTCAACCGCGATGTCCGCCGCTTCGAAGGCCGCCTTGCAGGTGGCGGGCGAGGGCAGGCCCAGCGCGTCTTCCTGCGCGCAGATCGCCGCGGTTTTCAGCTCCGGGCGGTTCTGGGCCAGCCAGTTCACCCCGGTGACCACATGGATGGGATGCACCTTGCAGGGCGCGATCAGACAGGGGGTGTCGGGCGACAGGTCGCTGGGCAGCAGGCTGGTGGCCAGCATCTTGTTGCGGGTGAGAAAATCACTGATCGCCGGCACCGTGTCGCCGCCCAGCATCAGGATGATCTTCACGTCCATTTCCAGCACCAGATGCTTGGGCAGGCTTGCGGCGACGGCGAGATCGGCGCCGAATTCACAGGCGCTCACCTGAGGCTCTCGATCCGGGGCTTGTGCAAGGGGGGCGGGCCATGGGTCTTCGGCCCTAGCGGAAACGGCGCGCCGCGAAAGGCCGCTCAGGCGGCGCTGAGCGGGATCACCACGGCGCCGCGGCGATGGCGGCGCTCCACATGGCGGTGCGCCGCGGCGATGTCCGCGAAGGCGAAGCGCCGGTCGATCACCGGCCTGAGCGCGCCGCTGGCGAGCATGGATTTGAGGTGTTCCAGATCCGCCTTGCTGTCGCCGCTGACCCCGATCGCCACCCTTTGGCCGCCGCGAATCGCGCTCGCCAATGCCTGAAACATCTCGCGCAGTCCGAAATTCAACGGCAGGAACACGCCTTCCGGGGTCAGGGCCTTGCGGCATGTCGCGAAATCGGCGGCGCCGACGGTGTCGAGGATCAGGTCATGGCGCCGCCCGGATCGGGTGAAATCCTCGACCGCGTAATCGGTGACATGCGTCGCGCCCAGATCGCGGACCAGGCCCATGTTGGCGGCGCTGCAGACCCCGGCGACCTCGGCCCCCATATGCCGCGCGATCTGCACCGCATAGGCGCCGACGCCGCCCGAAGCGCCGACGATCAGCACCCGCGCGCCGGGGCGCAGGCGCCCGAAATCGCGCAGGAACACCAGCGCCGACAGGGCGCCGAAGGGCAGGGCGGCGGCGTCTTCGAAGCTCAGCCCCGCGGGCATCGCCGCGATCGCGCCGTCGGCCTTGATCGCAAGGTATTCGGCATGGGCGCCCAGACCGCTGAAGCCGAACGCCGCGTCGCCCGGCTTGAAATCGCGCACATCGGCGCCCACCGCCGCCACGCGCCCGGCGAAATCGCCGCCAAGCACCTGCTTGCGCGGCCGCAGCAGCCCGAACATCAAGCGGCCCGGCAGCCAGAGCGCGCCGGGAAAGGCCGAGGCCCGAAGCCGCCAGTCCGCGGTGGTGACCGAGGTGGCGCGCACCTCCACCAGCACCTCGTCGGCGGCGATCGCGGGGCGATCGGTCTCGATCATCTTCAGCACTTCCGGGGGGCCGTATTTGCGATATGCGAAGGCTTTCATGGCCTGATCCTCGATTGTTTGTCGAGCATGCGTCTACCGCGTCGCGCTGATATTTGAAATTGACTGATTTCGCCTGTCTGGCATGCATTTACGCATGGATTGGCGAGCCAGGAGTTTCGACTGGAACCGGGCGCGGGCGTTTCTGGCCACCGCCGTGGGCGAGGCCGAGCCGCTGGTGCGCCGCGCGCTGCCCGATCCGGCGCCGATCGCGTTCCCGATCTGGCTGGCCGCCCATCGCGAGGTCAACGCCAGCCGCCGGGTGCGGCTGGTTTTCGACATGCTGGCCGGCGCGCTCGCCGACCTGTGATCCTCAGCGCGAGAACTTCTTGTATTTGATGCGCTTGGGTTCGACCGAATCCGGGCCGAGGCGGCGGATCTTGTCGGCCTCGTAATCCTCGAAATTGCCCTGGAACCATTCCACGTGGCTGCCGCCTTCAAAGGCCAGCATATGGGTGCAGATGCGGTCCAGAAACCAGCGATCATGGGAAATCACCACCGCGCAGCCGGCAAAGGCCAGCAGCGCGTCTTCCAGCGCGCGCAGGGTTTCCACGTCGAGATCGTTGGTCGGTTCGTCGAGCAGCAGCACGTTGCCGCCCGAACGCAGCAGCTTGGCCATGTGCACGCGGTTGCGTTCGCCCCCCGACAGCAGTCCCACGGGCTTCTGCTGGTCGCCGCCCTTGAAGTTGAAGGCGCCGCAATAGGCGCGCGAGGCCATTTCCGCCTTGCCGAGCTTGATGATGTCCTGACCGTCGGAGATTTCCTCCCACACGGTTTTCTTCGGGTCGAGCGCGTCGCGGGACTGATCCACGAAGCTCAGCTGCACGGTGTCGCCGAAGCTGACCTCGCCGCTGTCGGGCTTTTCCTGTCCGGTGAGCATGCGAAACAGCGTGGTCTTGCCGGCGCCGTTGGGCCCGATCACCCCGACGATGCCGCCGGGCGGCAGGTCGAAGCTCAGGTCGTCGATCAGCAGATTGTCGCCGAAACCCTTGGAGACATGGCTGACCTCGATCACCTTGCTGCCGAGCCGCGGCCCGTGCGGGATGATGATCTGGGCGCGGCCGACGCGTTCGCGCTCCGAGGTCTCCAGCAATTCGTCATAGGCCTTCAGGCGGGCCTTGGACTTGGCCTGCCGCGCCTTGGCGCCCTGCTGCACCCATTTCAGTTCGCGCTCCAGGGTTTTCTGGCGCGACTTGTCCTCGCGGGCCTCCTGGGCCAGCCTTCTGGATTTCTGTTCGAGCCAGGCCGAATAATTGCCCTCGTAGGGAATGCCGCGCCCGCGCTCCAGTTCCAGAATCCAGCTGGTGATGTCGTCGAGGAAATAGCGGTCATGGGTGACGATCAGGATCGTGCCCTTGTATTCGATCAGATGCTTTTGCAGCCAGGCGATGCTTTCCGCGTCCAGATGGTTGGTCGGCTCGTCGAGCAGCAGCATGTCCGGGGCTTCGAGCAGCAGCTTGCACAGCGCCACCCGGCGCTTTTCGCCGCCCGAGAGCGAGGCCACGTCGGCGTTGTCGGGCGGGCAGCGCAGGGCCTCCATGGCGATGTCCACCTGGCTGTCGAGATCCCAGAGGTTCTGGGCGTCGATCTGGTCCTGCAGCTCGGTCATTTCCTGCATCAGCTCGTCGGAATAATCCTCCGCGACCTTCATGGCGACCTCGTTGAAGCGGGTCAGCAGGCCCTGCTTTTCGGCCACCCCGTCCATGACGTTGTCGCGCACGGATCGGGTTTCGTCGAGCTGCGGCTCCTGGGGCAGGTAGCCGACCCTGGCGCCCTTGGCGGCCCAGGCTTCGCCTTTGAAATCCGTGTCGATGCCGGCCATGATCCGCATCAGCGTCGACTTGCCGGAGCCGTTGACCCCGACCACGCCGATCTTCACGCCGGGCAGGAAGTTGAGGTTGATGTTCTCGAAGCATTTCTTGCCGCCGGGATAGGCTTTCGAGACCTCGCTCATGTGGTAGACATACTGATAGGAAGCCATGTGCGCGCCCTCGCGTTGCCCCGGCGCCGACGGCGGCTGCGTCAGCTGTTCCGGCGGTCGGAATCCGATGATCGGGGGGTTCTATCCGCTCCGGCCGGGGCGCGCAATGCGGGGCGGTGGCCAAGGCGCTCGCCGACGTCCGTCCGCGAATGGCGGGCGGGCGCCGGCGGGCGCGCTCAGAACAGGAAATCGTCGGCGTCGAGGTCGCCGGCATTGGCGCCGGCGAGCGTGATCGAGACATTGGCGAAGGCCACCACCGCGTCGCCCCCCTGCTGGGAAATGGCCAGGTCGCCGAACCCGGCCGCGCCGCTGAGGATCTTGATGCGGTCGAGCCCGTTCTGCCAGTCGGCGACGGTGTCGTCGCCGTCGCCGGCGCGGAACAGGAACATGTCGCGCCCGTCGCCGCCCGTGATCCGGTCGTTGCCGCGATTGCCCCAGAGCTTGTCGTCGCCGTCGTCGCCGAACAGGTGGTCGCCCCGCGCGCCGCCGCGCATGGCGTCGTTGCCGTCGCCCCCGATCAGCGTGTCGGCGCCGCCATTGCCCCAGATGCGGTCATTGCCGTCGCGACCGTCGAGCTTCTCGGCCTTGCCGGCGCCGCGGATCGCGTCGTTGCCGTCAGAACCGCGGATGTGCTCGATGTTCTTCAGCCTGTCCACGAAGCGGCCCGACCCGGCGGTGAGGCCGTTGTCCCAGTGCTCCACCGCCCGGTTGCGGGCGAGGTTGACGGTGACCGAGATCAGCCCGTTCCAATCGTAGTTCACCATGTCGAAGCCGCCGCGCCCGTTGACGAAATCGTCGCCGCCATCGGTCATGAAGCGATCATTGCCGCCCGAGCCGATGAAGCGGTCGTCGGCGTCGCTGCCCTGAATCTCGTCGATGCGGCGGAAGGTGTCGGTGTCGCCGAACTGGTCGATGATCTTGCCGCGCATCCCGCCGTCGTTGATGGCGGCGACGCGGACCACGATGCCCGGCGCCCAGTCGAAATAGGAAATGCGGTCAAAGCCGGCGCCGCCGATGATCAGATCATTGCCTGCCGCGGGGACGAAATTGAAGAACGTGTCCCTCGTCACATTGGCCTGCAGGCGATCGTCGCCATGGGTTCCGATGATGCGCATGCCCCAATGGCTCTCATCGGTCTGCATGTTCCTGATCGTGTCCGTGCCAGCGGCGCCTTTCTTGACCACGCCGCTGGTGGCGTTGAATCGGGCGTCGATTCCGCCCTTGAGGAAACGGTAGTCGATTTCATAGAAAGCGAACCCCGACGCCGGAGGCGCAGCTTCGAAATCGTAAACGTCGTTTCCGCGTCCTGCGAACATGCTGTCGAAGCGCGTATTGCCGCCGGGATTGATGTAGTCATCGCCGGCGCCGCCGCGAATGACGTCGTCGCCGTCGCCGCCGAACATGCGGTCATTGCCGCCGCGCCCGCGAAGGTTGTCGTCGCCCGCCAACCCCCTGATGACATCGGCGCCGTTCTCGCCGGTCAGAAGATCCCGGCCTGAAGTTCCTGTAAAGACAGACATTTTGAATGTTCCTTCTTGAAGTTAATCGCAATAACACCTTCAGAATAACATTCTTGTTGGTCTTTACTCCGGGCAGTATTTACCATGCTTGTTCACTTGCAGGGTGATCTGGAGTTTCGCGCGCCGGGGGGCGATTGGCGCGGGATCGGGCGCGCGGCATTGACAGACGGGCCGCATCGCGCGTGATATCGGGTTTTCGGCGGCGGGTCTCGGCGCGCGAGGGGCGTTGCGGGTCTGGCGTCGGCTGGCTGGCGCCGTTTCGGCGCGCATTGGTCCCGGGGCCGAATCGGATCGCGAAGGAAAACATGAATGCGTCACGGCGATCCGATCTCCGGCGACGGGCTGCGCGTCGGGCTGCTGGGGGGGTCGTTCGACCCGCCTCATGCCGGGCATGTGCTGGTCACCCGACGGGCGCTTGCGACGCTCGGGCTTGACCGGGTCTGGTGGCTGGCGTCGCCGGGCAACCCGCTGAAGGCGCATGGTCCGGCGGATCTGGCGCGCCGCATCGCCGCCTGCCGCGCCATGGACCTGCCGCCGCGCGTCGAGGTCACCGGCATCGAATCGCGGCTCGGCACAAGGCGCACCGCCGCGACGCTGGCCCGCCTGCGCGCGCTTTACCCGCGCACCCGCTTCGTCTGGCTGATGGGCGCGGACAACCTGGCCGGGCTGCACCGTTGGGGACGCTGGCGCGAGATCATGGATACCACCCCGATCTGCGTCTTCGCCCGCCCCGGCGATCAGCTTCGCGCCGGGCTGTCCCCGGCCGCGCGCAGCTACGCCCGGTTTCGACTGGCCCCGCGCGACGCCCCGACGCTGGCCTTGCGCCGCGCGCCCTGCTGGTCGCTGCTGACCGGGCCCATGCAGGGGCACTCCTCCAGTCGCATCCGCGCCGACGGGCGCTGGCCCTGAAGCCCGGGCGCGCTCGCTTGCCGGTTGAGCCGGGCGAGGCTTTCGCGCATCATGCGCCGCGCGTCCCCGCGTTCGTGAACGAAGAGCAACCATTGCCGATGACCGCTCAGGCCGATTGCCGCGCCGCCGCCGCCCATTTCGACGCGCTGTCGCGCGGTCTCCGCCGGTTGGCGGCGCTGGCCTTGCTG
Organism: Oceanicella sp.; assembly: GCF_056449545.1. Lineage (NCBI taxonomy): Bacteria > Pseudomonadati > Pseudomonadota > Alphaproteobacteria > Rhodobacterales > Paracoccaceae > Oceanicella > Oceanicella sp. Next base: position 6,819 of record NZ_JBWOMN010000083.1, read on the forward strand.
CTGGGCGGCGTCGCCGGCGCGGCGATTGCCGGCGCGCCGCTGCGCGCCGACCTGCCGACCCCGCGCCCCGCCGGCGTCGCGGCGGACCGGGCGGAAGAGGCCTTCCCCGCCGCCGCGGCGATCATCGCCCGGGCGCGGCTCAGCGGCGACGTGGGCTTCGCGCTGATCGATCTGGACTCCGGCGCGGCGATCGAGACCCGGCTTGCGGATCGCGGCTTTCCCCCCGCCTCGGTGGCCAAGACCTTCACGGCCGTCTATGCGCTGGAAACCCTCGGTCCCGATTACCGGTTCGAAACCAGCCTGATCGCCGGCGCCCCCATCGCCGACGGGGTGCTGAACGGCGCGCTGACCCTGCGCGGCGGCGGCGATCCCGACCTCGACACCGACGCGCTGGCCGAATTGCTGGCGCAGGCGCGCCAGCGCGGGCTGCGCGCGGTCAGGGGCGGATTCCTGGTGGATGCGGGGGACATCCCGACCGTGGCGCGCATCGACCCGGATCAACCCGAGCACGTGGCCTACAACCCCTCGGTCGCCGGGCTCAACCTCAACTACAACCGGGTGTTGTTCGAATGGGAAAAGACCCGCGACGGCGCCCGCCGGCTGTCCATGCAGGCCCGGTCCCGCAATCATTCGCCCGAGATTTCGGGCATCTCCATCGGCCTGGCGCCCCCGGGCGCGCCGGTGTTCACCCGGCGCGACGTGCCCCGCGACAAGGGCTCGGAGGAGGCCTGGGCCGTGGCCGAGGGCGCGCTCAACCGCAAGGGCAATCGCTGGCTGCCGGTGCGCCGCCCGGCGATCTACGCGGGCGAGACGTTTCGCGCGCTCGCCGCCGCCGAAGGGCTGACGCTGCCGCCGCCAAGCCTGGCGACGGGCGCGGGCGGCGGTCAAAGCCTGGCGCGGCGCCAAAGCCGGCCATTGACGGACACCGTGCGGGCGATGCTGAAATACTCCACCAACCTGACGGCCGAGGCGCTCGGCCTCGCCGCCAGCCGGGCGCGCGGCGCCAAGGCGCGGGATCTGGCGGAGTCGGGCGCGGCCATGAGCCGCTGGGCGGCGCGCCGCGCGGGGCTCGATCATGGGTCGGGGCTGGATCTGCACAACCATTCGGGACTGTCGGCGCTGTCGCGCGTGTCGCCCCTGAGCATGACCGCGTTCCTGCGCGCGGCGGACCGCGCCAGCCCCTCGATCTTCGCCGCCAACGCCGAATCGCCGATTGCCGCCGTGGCCTTGACCCAGGGCGCCGGATCCGCGTCGGGGCTGCAGGCGCGCAAGTCTCAGGGCGGCCGGGACGCATCGGCGCAGGCCGGATCGGTGGGGCTGGCGGCGCTGAACGGCGCGCGCCGCCCCGGACCGGCGGTCGCCGCGCGCCCGGAAATCGGCGCCGGCGCCGGGCGGGCCGGGATGCTGGGCGAATTGCTCAAATCCGTGGATCTGCGGGCGCGCAAGGGCGAGGCCGAACTTCCCGGCCCGGCCAGCGCCTCGGCCAAGACCGGCACGCTGTTCTTCGTCAGCGGGTTGGCGGGGTATCTGACCGCCGCCTCGGGGCGGCGCGTCGCCTTTGCGATATTCTCCGAGGATCTGGACCGGCGCCGCGCCCTGAAGGATCGCGACGCCGGCGGCGGCGGCGCGCGCGGCTGGATCCGCCGCGCCAAGCGCATGGAGCGCGCATTGCTGCGCAGCTGGGCGGCGCGGCTGTAGTTTTGGCTTTTTGATTTCGGGTTGAACTCCGGCGCATCGCGCAAATTCATTGCGCATTTGCGGTCAAACGACTAAATTCAACATGTCTATCGTGTAAAATATCCATGGAGATCGCCCATGATCCGCATCGCCGCCCCGCGCCTCGCGCCCGCCCTCGTTGCCGTCGCCATCGCCGCGCTCACGATTTCCGCCGCGCGGGCCGAGATCGGCGAACCGCTGCAGATCAACAAGGGCCAGATGTCGGTGACCGTCGACACCGAGGACGGCCCGGTGGAGATCACCCGGGTGATGACCGGCTGCGCGCTCAACAAGGGCTGGCTGCAACCGCTGGTGCCGGTGGAGGGCGCGCACCCGATCACCGAAATCAAGCTGATCGAGGCGCTCAACGACCCGGAATTCGTGGTGGTGGACATGCGCACCATCGACTGGCGCATCAAGGCGACCATCCCCGGCTCGATCCACATCCCCTACACCGAGGTCGCCCAGCGGCTCGACGAACTCGGCTGCACGGCCGCGGGCGACGACTGGGACTGCAAGGACGCGCGCAAGGTGGTGGGGTTCTGCAACGGACCGGTCTGCCCGCAAAGCCCCATGGCGATGAAGGCCATGGCGCGCGAGGGCTTCCCCCCGGACAGGATCTACTACTATCGCGGCGGCATGCTGGACTGGACGGCGCTGGGGCTGACCACCGTCGAGGGCATGTTCTGACGCGCGGCCCCTGACGCGACGCCATTGCCCGGGCGCCGCCGTGACGCGGCGCCGGCGCGCCCCGCCCCCCGATCCGTCCGGGGCGCGCCAGGTCCCGCCACCCGCGTAGGGCGGATCCCGATCCGCCATTGCGGCGGCGGCGGGCGGCGCGCGCCCCGCCTCATCTGCGCCGCCGCCGCCGCCGCCCGCCTTCGCCGCCTTCCCCGCCCGCGCCGCCGCCGAAACTGACTTTCGGCAGCGTCGCCTGCTTGGCCAGCTCGGGATACGGCGCGGTCTTGTTGGGAATGGCGATGGCGTTGACGAAATGCTCCTGGAATCGGGGCTCCACCGCGGTCTCGATCTTCTCGATGCGGCGCACCACGCTTTCGATTTCGCGCCGCGCGGCGGAATTCAGCAACGCGATGCGCGCGCCGGTGCCCGCGGCGTTGCCCGCGCTGGTCACCTTGTCCACCGGACAGTCGGGGATCATGCCCAGCGCCAGCGCGTGCAGCGGCGAGATATGGGCCCCGAAAGCCCCCGCCAGCACCACGCGATCGACGCGCTCCACCCCAAGCTTGTCCATCAGCAGCTGCGCCCCGGCGGTCAGCGCCGCCTTGGCCAGCTGAATGGCGCGCACATCGGCCTGGGTCACCGAGATCAGCGCCCCCCCGGCGGCGCGCGCGTCGTGCAGCACATAGGCGTGGGTGCGCCCGTCGACCACGCAGCGCGGCGTGCCCACGGCCTCGGCCGAGCCCAGCGCCCCGTCTTCGTCGATGATCCCGGCCATGCGCATCTCAGCCAGCGCCTCGATGATGCCGGAACCGCAGATGCCGGTGACCGCCGATTGGTCGAACCCCTCCTCGTCGGACCACAGATCCGACCCGATCACCCGAAATCGCGGCGTCTTGGTCGCCGGGTCGATGCGCACCCGTTCGATGGCGCCGGGCGCCGCGCGCTGGCCCGACGAGATCTGCGCGCCCTCGAAGGCCGGGCCGGTGGGCGAGGAGCAGGCCAGCACCCGGTCGCGATTGCCCAGAATGATCTCGGCATTGGTGCCCACATCGACGATCAGCACCAGATCCTCGGATTTGTTGGGGGCCTCGCTCAGCACCACGGCGGCGGCGTCGGCGCCCACATGCCCGGCGATGCAGGGCAGCATGTACATGCGGCCGTTGGGGTGGATCTCGATGTCGATCTCGCTGGTCCAGAGCTGCAGCGAATCCGAGGTCGCCAGCGCAAACGGCGCCCAGCCCAGCTCCACCGGGTCGATGCCGAGCAGCAGATGGTGCATCACCGGGTTGCAGACGAACACGCCTTCGAGGATCTCGGCCCGGTCGATCATCGCCTCGGCGGCGACCTGGCCGATCAGCGCGTTGATCGCCTCGCGCACCGCCTTGGTCATCTCCGCCGCGCCGCCGGGATTCATCATCGAATAGGACACCCGCGACATCAGATCCTCGCCAAAGCGGATCTGCGGGTTCATCAGCCCCGCCGAGGCCTTCACCTCGCCGTCGCGCAGATCCACCAGATGGCAGGCGATGGTGGTCGAGCCCACGTCGAAGGCGACGCCGTAGATCGCGCCCTCGAAAAAACCCGGCCAGACATGCATGATTCGCGCCGCGCCCAGCCCGGCGCCTTCATAGACCGCGCAGGTGACCTTCCACTTGCCGTCGCGCAGGGCCTTTTGCAGGGTGTGCAGCGTGCGCAGGTCGCCCATCACATGCGCCAGGCCCCATTCCTCGGTCAGCGCGTCCTTCAGGCGTTCCAGATCGCCCTTGGGGTTGTGCATGTCCGGCTCGGCCACCTCGACGTAATAGATGCGGGTGGCGGGATCCATGACGATGTCGCGGGCTTCGGCGCGCTTGCGCACCACCTGCTTGTGGACCTGGCTTTCGGGGGGCACGTCGATCACCACGTCGCCCTGGATCTTGGCCTGGCAGCCAAGGCGGCGACCGTCTTTCAGCCCGCGCTTGGACTTGTAGCGCGCCTCGACCGCGTTCCAGTCGGACAGCGCGTCCGCGGCCACCGTGACCCCGAGCTTGGAAAACTCGCCAAAGGCCGGCGCCACCTGGCATTTCGAACAGATGCCGCGCCCGCCGCAGACCGAATCGAGATCGACGCCCAGATGCCGCGCGGCGCTCAGCACCGGCGTGCCGGCCGGAAACCGCCCGCGCTTGCCTGAGGGCGTGAACACGACCAGCGGATCGGCTGGCGTTTCGACTGGCGATTTGGGGGGCGTTCCCGCTTGGTCTGGGGCGTTGGGTGCGGACATCGGGGCCTCGTCTGGTTTCGCTCGTCGGTCGTCGGTCGTCAGGCGCGGGCGCGCCGGGTTCGGGGCCGTCGCGCGCCATGCGCCGTGCGCCGCCGCCCGATCGATGCGCTTTCCACTGCAACCATCTAGGCGGTTTGCGCGGGCGCGAACAGCCGGATTGCGTCGCGCTGGCGTCGTTTTGAAGCCAAGCGCGTCGGCGCCGCCATGCCGGGCGGTCGCGAAACCCGCGCAACAGCGCTTTTGCTTCCGGGCGCGGGTCGCTATCCTGCGCCGAGCGCCGCGCGGGCAACGACCGGCGCGGCATATCGGGCAAGGGGCGGCGACATGCGCGCCCGGGACGGAGGACCACCATGACATCCATCGCCGCGCGCGCCGCCGCAGCCGTGATCGCCCTTGCCCTGGGCGCGGGCGCGGGCGCCGCGCAAATCCGCATCGGGTCGTTCGCCGGGGTGACCGGACCGGTGGCCGAGGCCGCCGTCGAGGTCACCCAGGCGCGCGCCATGGCCGCGGCGCAGGTCAATGCCGCGGGCGGGCTGTTTCGCAGCGGCGAACAGATGGAGCTGATCCTCGCCGACACCGGATGCGACGCCGGGGCGGCGCGCGACGCGGCGCGGGCGCTGATCGACAGGGCCGGGATCGTCGCCGCCGTGGCGCCCATGTGCTCGGCCGCCGCCGCCGCCGCCGCAGCGATCACCATCCCCGCCGGGCTGCTGATGATCGCCGACACCGCGACGGCGCAGTCGCTGAGCGCGCTGAAGGACCGGGATCTGGTTTTCAGGGTCTCGGCCTCGGACGCGCGCCAGGCGCAGGTTCTGGCGTCGGTCGCGCTCGACGCCGGTCACCGGAGCGTGGCCGTGGCCCATGGCGACGACGCCTATAACAGCGATCTGGCGCGACTGTTCGCCAAGGCGTTCCGCGCGCGCGGCGGCAAGGTGGCGCTGATGCGCGCGCATCCGGGCGGGCTGGACAGCTACGCCGACGAAGTCGCGGCGCTGGCGGCGAGCGGCGCCGACACCCTGATGCTGATCGCCTATTTCAACGCCTCGGGCATCGACCTGCTGAACGCGGCGTTCAAGGCGGACGCGTTCCAATACGTCATCGGTTCGGACGGCATGGCCAATGCGGAAGTGGCCCGCCGCGTCGATCCCGACAAGCTCGACCGGCTGGCGGTGCTGGCCCCGGCGGTGGACGAGCAAACCGCCGCCTTCGCCGCCTTCGCCGCCATGGCCGCGGATTTCGGCATGAACCCGAAAACCCCGTTCGCGGCGCAGGCCTATGACGCGGCCTTCCTGCTGGCGCTGGCGGCGGAGCAGGCCGGATCCGCCGATCCCGCCGCCATCGCCGCCGGGCTGCGCAAGATCGCGGGCCCGCCGGGGGAACCCATCCTGCCCGGCGAATGGGCCAAGGCCAAGGCGGCGATCGCCGGGGGCGAGGCCATCGACTATCAGGGCGCCTCGGGGCCGATTTCCTTCGATGCGGCGGGGGACGTGACCGGGGTTTTCGCATTGTGGCGGCGCGACGCCGACGGGCGGTGGCGCGCGACCATCCAGCGCTGAGCCGTCGCGGGGCGCGGCCGCGGGGGCCAGTCAGGGTGGCAGTCAGTGGGGGCCGGCGTCGCGGCTCAGCAGATCGGCGAGGCGGGCGCGGGCCTGGGGCGGGGCCTCCTGCCCGAAGGCGGGCGCCGCCCAGCGGTCAAGAAAATGCCCGGTGACGCGCAGCGCGTCGGCCACCGCGCCGTCGCGCCGCCCGAGGAACAGGCCGGGCAGGGGCAGCAGGCGATCCGCATAGGGGGCGCCGGCGTCGCGGCTGACCGCACGGCCCGATCTCGGCGAGATCCAGATCAGATCCTCGCGCGCGCCGCTGACCGCGCAGGATCCCAGATCCAGCCCGAAGCCCAGCTCCGCCAGCAGGCTCAGCTCCCACAGCGCATAGAGCTTCGGCCAGTCGGGGTCGTCGCCCAGCGCATCCATCAGCGTCACCGTGCGCCCATACAGCGCCGGGTGGGATTCGCGTTCGGGCAGGTAGCGCAGCAGCGCCGCGACCGATCCCATGGCCGCCAGCGCCCGCCCGTCGGACATCATCGCCGCAGTGCGCGAGCGCAGCAATTCCGCCCGGTAGCGCCCCAGATGGCTTTCCAGCCGGGCGCGCCAGTCCAGCGACAATTGCGCGCCGGGCTGCAGCAGCGGCGCCATGCGCCGGGATCCGCCGCCCGGGACCATGCCGGCGTGGCGGCCATGCGCCGCGGTGAAAACGTCGATGATGGCCCCGCCCTCGCCGTGGCGGCGCAAAGTCAGCAGGATGCCCTCGTCTCGCCATTCCATGGCCCAGCGATAGCCGCGTTGCGGGGGCGGGGCAATCCCGCGCGGCCTGCGGCAAGTCTGGCGCTGGCGGGCCCCGGCGGCGCAGGCTAGGCTTGGTCGAAACAGGGAGGGCGAACATGCATACCGACTGGCTGGGCAATCCGGTGACCGCGGACAGCGCTGCGACGGCGCAGGGGATCAGCGATTTCGTCGAGGGCTTCATCGCGTACGAGACCAAGGCCGGAAACGTGCTGGCGGCGGCGGAGGCGGACCCCGACAGCCCGCTCGCCAACGCCTACGCGGCCATCGTGCACATGTTCGCGGAAAGCCCGGCGGCGCCCGGCGCGGCGGCGCCGTTCCTGGCGCGCGCCGAGGCCAGCGCCCGCCGCGCCACGACCCGCGAGCGGCGCACCATCGCCGCCGCCCGCGCCTGGGCCGACGGCGACATGACCCGCGCCATCGCCATCGGGCGCGAGGGCGTGGCGGCGGATCCCACCGACATGGCGCTGATGAAGCTCACCCAGTGCCACATGTTCAACATGGGCGATTCGCCGGGGATGCTGGCGATCGCGCGGGCGGCGGAGCCGGCCAACGCCGATCGCGCCCATCTGCACGGCATGCTGGCCTTCGGGTTCGAGCAATGCCACCTGCTGGACGAGGCCGAGCGCGCCGCCCATCGCGCCATCGAGATCAAGCGCAAGGAGCCATGGGCCCAGCATGCGCTGGCGCATATCCATCTCACCCAGGGGCGGATCGTCGAGGGGCGGGCGTTTCTGGAGGAGATGAGCGAGACCTGGACCGGGCTGAATTCCTTCATGCTCACCCATAACTGGTGGCACCTGGCGCTGTTCAAGATCAGCCAGGGCGATTTCGCCGGGGCGCTGGAGGATTTCGACCGGCGCTGCTGGGGGGTGGAGAAGAGTTTCGCGCAGGATCAGATCGGCGCCGTGTCGCTGCTGGCGCGGCTGGAGCTGGCCGGCTGCGACGTGGGCGATCGCTGGGCCGACGTGGCCGCGCATCTGATCGTGCGAAAGGGCGATTTCGTCAATGCCTTCCTCAGCCTGCACTATCAGTATGGGCTGGCCCGCGCCGGGCGGCCCGAGGCCGAGGAGATGTTCGCGGGGTTCGTCGAGCGGGCGCGCGCCGCGCCGGCGGCGGTGCGCCCGGTCTGGGCGGAGGTGGCGCTGCCGGCGGCGCGCGGCCTGCTGGCGCATGCGCGCGGCGACCATGCGGCCTGCGTGCGCGATCTTGGACCGGCGCTGCCGCGCATGTGGGAATGCGGCGGCAGCCACGCGCAGCGCGATCTGTTCGATCAGGTCTGGCTTGACGCGCAGATCCGGCTCGGCCGCTGGACCGCGGCGCAGCAGGCGCTGGAGATGCGCCGGGGATTCGAGCCCGACAGCGTGCCCGGCAACCGCGCGCTGGCCATGGTCTACGAGCATCTGGGCCTGCCGCGCGAATCCGCCGCGGCGGCGGCGCGGGCGCGCCGGGCGGCGGCGGCGTAGGCGGCGGCGCAC
>NZ_JBWOMN010000084.1:0-25716 GCF_056449545.1 Oceanicella sp.
CCCCCGACCCGCGCCCCCGACCCGCGCCCCCGACCCGCCGCCGCACTGCGCCCGCGCGGCCCGGCGCGCGGCATCTTGCGCCGCGAATCGCCTGACACGAGGACTCAATGACCCCGATCATCCAGTCGCTTTCGGAAATCTCCGACCGCTACGACGCGCTGTATTGCGACCTCTGGGGCTGCCTGCACAACGGCGTGGCGGTCTATCCGGAGGCGGTCGCGGCCCTGCGCGCCTTTCGCGCCAAGGGCGGCGCCGTGGTGCTGATGACCAACGCCCCGCGCCCGGCCATGGCGGTGGCGGGGCAACTGGCGCGGCTGGGGGCCCCCGACGACATTCGCGACCTGATCGTCGCCTCGGGCGACGCGGCGCGCGATTCGGTTGTGGCCGGGGACTGGGGCGCGCGCACCCACCATATCGGCGCCCCCAAGGACGAACCGTTCTTCGAGGGCCTGACCATCGAGCGCGTGCCGCTGGCGGACGCCGAATCGGTGATCGTCACCGGGCTGCGCGACGACCGGACCGAGACCCCCGACGATTACGCCGACGAATTGCGCGAAGCCCGGCTGCGCGGGCTGGCGCTGCTCAACGCCAACCCGGATCTGTATGTGGACGTGGGCGACCGGCGCGCCTGGTGCGGCGGGGCGCTGGCGCGGGCCTATGCGGCGATCGGCGGCAAGGTGACGGAATTCGGCAAACCCCACGCGCCGATCTACGACCTGGCGCGCCGCCGGCTGGCGGATATGGGGCGCGACCCGGATCGCGACCGCATCCTGTGCGTCGGCGACGGGGTGCTGACCGATATCGCCGGGGCCATGTCTGAAAATCTCGACGCGCTGTTCGTCACCGGCGGGCTGGCCGCCGCGCGCATGGGCCCGGACCCCCAAAACCCCGATCCGGCGCTGGTGGACGCCTTTCTGGGCGAACATTCGCTCAGCGCCGCCGCCGCCATCGGCCGCCTGCGCTGAGCCCGCGCGGGCCGATGGGCGCGTGGGCTTGCGGCCGGCGCCGGCGCGTGCGGCGCGGGGCGCCCGCGGTTCCCGTTGGGGTGGACGTATCAACCATGCAACAACCTGATGTTGCGAGCGCAATTCGCTTGCACGCGCGCCTTGCGCGGGGCGCGCATCTTCGATACCCTGCGCTGAACAGGAGGCACCCATGAAACTCACGGCTCTTATCGCTGCGCTTGCCCTGACCACCTCTGCGGCCTTCGCGCAGACCGCCGCCGATTACGGCCCGGCGAAGAAGAAGGACAAGCGCGCCGCCGCGGCGGTTCAGCAGAACCCGTCCGTGCCGAGCGCAGGCGTCGCCCAGAACGCGGGCGAGAAAGCCTCGCCGACGGTGACCTCGGCGGATGTCGCGCTTGTCGGCGGCGTCGGCGCGCTGGCGATCCTCGTGGCGGCGGCGGCCAGCGGCGGCAGCTCGTCCTCCTCGACCACCACCACCTCGTCCACCTCCACGCGCTGATCGCGCGCCGCCCCGGCGATCAGGGGCGGCACGGAGGACAGGAAAAAGGACGCAGCCGCGGGGCTGCGTCCTGTTTCCGCGTTCGCCCGCCGCCAGCCTTCTCCGGCGTCAGACTTCATCGCCCGTCGATCGCCGCGCCGCGCCGCTCTTGACGGGCGTCAGCCGCCATAGGGGCGGATGATCTCCACATCGACGCTGCCGAAATCCGGCCCCAGCCATTGCAGGGATTTCCAGACGAAGCCGCTGGCCGGATCGACCCAGAGCCGGTTGACATAGCGGTAATCGGCGTTGCCGCAGCGCTCCGCCACCTCCACCAGATCGAAGCTCAGCTCGACGATCTCGATTCGCGCCGGGCCCAGCGGCTCCGGCACGCAGCGAAAGGCGCGTGAAAAGATCTTCGAATCGCCGCCGCGATAGCGATGGATGCGCAGATAGCTTTGCGGCCAGTCGGCCAGCGGCGTCGGGGTCACCAGCGGGTCGCCCGGCTCGGCGCGGAACCCGACCAGATCGTAGCCCATGCCGTGGCTCGACGTGATCGCCCCGCCCAGCAGCGTGAAGCTGCGCCGGTTGGCCGACATGTAGGTCACGTAGCCGCGATTCGCCGCCATGCCGCCAAGGATGGCCCGGCTGTCGATGTCGGGCAGCTGCACCGAAATCAACGAGAATCCCAGCGCGTTGACCTGGTCGCGGGTCAGCGCCGGCGTCGCCGGCGCGCCGTCGATCGCGACGCCGAGGCGCTCCGTCGTGGCCTCGAACAGCGTCTCGCTGGACCCGCAGGCGCCAAGCGCCAGCGCCGCGCCGAACAGCGCCGTCAGGGAAAGGCGCGCGCGCCGGATCATTTCCAGAAGGTCCCCCAATCGTCGCGCAGATTGACGCGATCGGTTTCGCGCACCACGCCCCAGAGCCGGTTGTCGATGGCGAGTCGCGCGCCGCCGTCGCGGGTCAGCGGCCGCACGATCATGGTGTAGCGCGACCGGCTTTCATCGGGCAGCATCCAGTTGAACGGGATCGTCAGGCGGATGCCCTTGTCAAAGCTGCCCTCGCCGAATTCGTCGAAGGGCACGTCGGTGAGGGTGAAGAAGCCGCCCACCTCCCAGCCGTTGGAAAAGCGGCGGGTGAGCGAGAATGTCGCGCCCCAGTCCTCGGCCAGATAGCGCCCTGCGTCCACCTGCGCCTCCAGCCCGAAGAACCCGGTCTGCCAGTAGACCGAGGCGTGCCCGGTCACGGTGTCGTACCCCTGGAAGCCGAAGCGCTGATCGAAATCGCGCTGCTTCACGTAGTTGATCTCGGCCCCGAGGCCCCAGCTCTGGTTCACCGGCTTCCACAGCACCTCGGCGCTGAGCCCGCCGAACATGGGTTCGAAATACCCCGCCGACAGCCGCCCGTAGACGTCGGGGCTGAGCTTGAACAGGTAGTCGGCGGTGAGTCGTTCCAGCGCCGGGTCGCCCTGGCGCAGGTACTTGGCGTAATCCGAGCGCACATGGGGCAGGGTGGAATTGGAGCCGCGCTTGATCTCGTCGAGATTGCCGACGATTCGCTTGGACACCCGCCCGTTGACCGAAAACCCCTGGAACAGCTCCACCGCGCCGAACGCCGCCACCTGCAGATCCGCGCGCAGCGGCTGGTCGGGGTCGAACATGTTGACCGGCACGTTCGGGTTCACCCCCCAGGAAAACCGCGGGAAGCGGTCCGGCAGGCTGAGCGCGTCGCTGTCAAAGCGCGGCGCCGCATCGCCGATATCCGCGGTCAGCCAGGCGCGGCGGCTGGCGTCGGGATCCTCGGCCTGATCCTCCAGCAGGGAGCGGCGCAGACGGACGGTGACCGTGGGCAGGCCCTGCTCGATCAGGGTCAGTTCGAACACCTCGACCGAGGCCGGCATGGCGTTGGCGAGGCTGACCGCCGCGCGGCCCAGCGCCTGCGCGCCGGCATTGTAGAGTTCGTTGCGGAATTCCACATGCACGCGGGTCGCTTCCAGCCCGATGGCCTCGATGGCGAGGTTTTCCTCTGCCATCGCCGCGATCAGCCGGTCCAGCGCCGCCTGCCGCTGCGCCGGGTCGTCGGCCCAGGTCACGTCATGGAGGCTGGCGCGGGACGCGCGGTCCTGCGCCGCCAGGTAGTCGCGCCCGGCGGGGCGCAGCACCACCGAACAGATCACCGCGCCGCCGGGGCTGAGGAAGGTGACGCCGTCCACCACGCCGTATTCGGCGTCGATGCGGCGCGCCGCCTCCATGGGGCAGTCATAGCCCGGCGTCCGGGCCGTGGCCCAGCGCGGGCCGGCGGCGATCTGCTCCAGTCGCACGTCGCCATAGGCGGCGCCCGGCGCGGCGGGCCGGGCGTCGATCAGCTCGTGCACCGGGCCGAAGCGGTCCGGGGCCGGGGCGGCGGCGGCGGCGGGATCCCGGCGCGGGATGATCGGCAGCGGCCCCTTGTCCAGATCCGGCGGCGCAAGCGGCTTGTTCGGGTTGCCGGTGAAGGTGGCGCGCACGCCGAATTCCGACCCGTACATGGCGTAGGCGCCCAGCTCCAGCCAGTCATAGGGGCGGTATTCGATGCCGAAATTGAACGGGATTTCCTGCTTGAAATCGCTGAACTTCTTTTCGCGCGCATAGTCGTCCGACGAATATTCCGCCTTCAGGCTCAGGCCCTCGACCGGCGTCTGCCATTCCAGCCCGCCGAACAGCGCCACGTCCTCGCCGCGAAAGAACTGCCCGAATCGCACCTGCCCGGTGGCGTTGCCGGTGAGCGTGTCGCGCTGCTTGGCCCCGTCGCTCATATAGGTCACCGGGTTGCGAAAGCCGTTCATGCCGCTGAGCCGCCCCCAGCCGAGCCCGCCGGTGAGGGTCAGATCCTGCGTCAGATGCTTGGTGGCGACCAGGTATTCGCCCGAATAGACCCCGGTGCCGAACATGTCCTGCAAGCCCAGCGCGACGGCCGGGAAATTCGGCGTCTCGTCGCTGAAGCGGAATTTCAGGTCGAAGCTGCGATCGTAGATGGTGCCGCCGCCGGTGAAGAAATCGTCGATGATCGAATAGCGGAACGTGCCTTCCAGCCGCGGCAGGATCTGGAAATTCAGCGTATTGCGCATGAACCCGCCAAAATACGAACTGGTGAGGCTCAGCTGCCCGTCGGGCTGCGTTTGGGCGCTGGGCATGTCGATCAGGCCGGTGACGCCGAACAGGTTGAGCGACGGGCGGCGCAGATCCGCGGGCTCCTGCGCCATGGCGCCCGAACCGAACATCGCCGCTGCAATGCAAAATGGCCATACGCCGGTGGTCCGGCGCGCGGCGCGACTGCCCCTCATCTTGTCACTCGTTCCGTTTCTTGTTGTCAGCCATCATCAACATCGCGGCGGCCCTGTCACCTTATTCCGACGCGCGCGCGCGCGCCGGCCCGGGCGTTGTCGCTAACGCACAACATTCCATCAACGCAGCGCGTTGAGCAGTCGCGATGTCGCCGCCCGCCCCGCGTCGCGCAGGCGGCGCGACAGGCCGCGCGCGGCGCCGCGTTCTTCGGCCAGCGCCTCCAGCACGCGCTCCACCGGGCAGGGCAGGCGGGTTTCGGGGTCGATGTAGCGCGGGTAGAGGATCAGCGCCGCCGCCGTCAACTGGTCCAGCGTCAGCTCGCGCGGGCGCGCGAACGCCGTCCCCGCCGATTCGGTCAGCCCCCAGCCGGCGTAGAAGGGCCGCCCATGGGTCGCCACGCGCCTGCCGCGCAACAGCGCCTCGAACCCCATCAGCGAGGTCATGGTCTCGATCCCGTCGGCCCAGTCGAGGCAGGCCTCCGCCGGGGCGTCGAGGATCACCGCGTCGGCGCAGGCGGCGAGCGTTGCGTCATCCACCGCGCCGGGGCGCCCCTGCAGCACGTCCGGATGCGGCTTGTAGAGGATGAAGGCCGCCGGATTGCGGGCCCGCGCCGCGCGCAGCAGCGCCGCATTGGTTTTCAAGTCCGGCGAGCCGTAGATCAGCGAGGCGTCGCCCTCCACCTGCCCCGGCACCAGCAGTCTTTCGCGCGTCGTGTCGGGCAGGGCGGCCCGCGCGCCCCCGGCGGCGAGGTTGTATTTGGTGATCCTGAGCGCCACCAGGTTTTCGCGCAACGTCGCCGCGCGGGCGGTCAGGCCGGCGTCATAGGCGGTCTCGCAGGCCAGCTTTTCGAACGAGGTTTCGCGCGTGACGTCGAAATACAGCCCCAGCGCGTCCACCGCCAGCGAGGCCGGGGGCGCGTGGCGCAGCCCCAGCCCCACCGAGCGCACGAAGCCGTCCTCGACCCGGATCACCGGGACCGGCGCGCCCTCGGCGTCGCGATTGCCCCAGAGCGCCAGCCGCCCGCCCGCCGCCTCCGCCGCCCTCGCCGCCTGCGACAGCCTGCGGAAATGGCGCGGCGGGCCGTCGGGGCCGGTCAGAAACGGGTCCGTGTTGCGCCGCTTCCACGGTGAAAACCCTGCCGTGAAGGTCGGGCGGTCGTTGCGCTGCGCCGCGCGGCGCAGTTCGATCAGCGCCGCGATCCCGGCCTCGGGCGACATCTCGCCGCCTCGCCACGGGTCGCGGAATCGCACCCGCGCCGCCCATGCGCGCGGATCGACCGGCAGGGCCTCTCCGTTTCGCCACGCGAAACCCAGCCGCCCCCCCAGCGCCGCCCAATACGGCGCCGCCGTCGCGCCCAGCAGCACCCGCAGCGCCGCCGGGTCCAGCGAGGCCAGATCCCTGGCGATGGCGTAGCCCCGCGCCTCGGCCAGGGCCAGATGCTTCGTGCCGACGGCCGCGCGCGCGCCGCCCTGCGGGGCCAGCGCCTCGGCGGCGTCGAGCAGCGCCGCGATCCCGTCCTCGGGCACGGCGCGCAGATCCACCGCCAGCGCCGCCTCCAGCGCCCCGGCGCGGGTCGCGGGCCAGTGGAGGTTTTGCGCGCGCACCGCCGCCAGCGGCAACGGCGCGCCGCCCGCCCCGACCCCGAGCGCCACCACCGGCATCCCCGGCGCCGCGACGGGCAGCAGGAACGGGTTGGCGAGCCCCGGCTGCGGCGGCTCCCCCCATGCGGCGAGCCGCGCGCCCATGGCCCGCACCGCGCGTCTTTCGGCCTCAAGCATCAGCGCGTGCCCTGCCAGGTGGAGCAGAACAGCTGCGCATAGAAGAACTTGGCGATCTTTTCCGCATGGCGCGGGCGCCACAGCCCCGGGGCGCTCAGCAGGCTGGCCAGCGACAGCAGCGTCACCGAGGCCCGCCCGCCGCCGGGGCGCCCATGCGCCAGCGGGCGATAATAGCGCGGCACATGGCCGTCGAAGAAGGCGGCGCGCTCGGCCTCCATGTCGTCGCCCGCCGCCTGCATCCGCCTGGCCAGATGCTTGCCCAGGGGGCGGCGATGCGCCATGGCCGCGGCGTCGATCACCGCCACCCGGCGCAGGGCGTCGCCGGCGACAAACCGCTGCCAGACGAAATCCAGCCCCTTGGCGGCGCCGCGCCCCGCCATCAGCGGCAGGATTTCGGCCAGCACCTCGCGCGTCATCAGCGGCGCCATGAGTTCGACGAAATTGCTGTAGCGCAGCGCGGTGAACCGGTTGGCCAGCGTCACGAAATGCGAAAAATGGCTGTCGCGCGTCAGCGCCGGCTGGCACAGCGCCAGATCATGGCGCGCGGCAAGCGCGAACAGCCGGGCCACGTCATCGGCGCGCGCCTCGATATCGTCGTCGGGCATCCAGATGCGGGCATGCTCCAGCAATGCGGGGCGGGCGCGCAGCAGGTCGTGGATCGCGTCCCACTTGCCGCCGGCGATCGGAATCAGGTGGTCGGGTTCGAATTCATCCAGATCCGGGACCGGCTGATAGGGCGACAGCGCCAGGTCCCAGTCCCGCGCCGCGCGCGGGGTTTTCGCCCAGCCCGAGACCCGGTGATCGGCGCCAAGGCGCAGAATCACCAGCGTTGCGGATTTTTCGCGGCTCTGCACCGGGCGCTGCGCCTTTACGCTGGGTTGCGGGATTGTTACAGCACGCCTAGTCGAATTCTTCGAGGGTGGTCAATCCATGGCGCGCATCTGTCTGGTCGGCGCAGGCTTTTCCGGGGCGGTGATCGCGCGGGAACTGGCGGAGGCCGGGTATGCCTGCCTCGTCGTCGACGAACGCCCGCATCTCGCCGGCAACTGCCATACGGAACGCGACGCCGAAACCGGCGTGCTGGTGCACAGATACGGTCCCCACATCTTCCACACCGCCGATGACGAGGTCTGGGACTACGTCGCCCGTTTCGGCGAAATGGCGCCCTTCGTCAACCGGGTGAAGGCCACGGTGAAGGGCGCCGTCTACCTGCTGCCGATCAACCTGCACACCATCAACCAGTTCTTCGGCAAGACCTTTTCGCCCGCCGAGGCGCGCGCCTTCATCGAATCCCGCGCCCGCATGGACATCGTCGATCCCCAGACCTTCGAGGAGCAGGCCCTGCGCTTCGTCGGCGACGAGATCTACCGCGCCTTCTTCCACGGCTACACGAAGAAGCAATGGGGGGTGGAGCCGTCGGAACTGCCCGCCTCGATCCTCAAGCGCCTGCCGCTGCGCTTCAATTACGACGACAACTATTTCAACCACCCGCATCAGGGCATGCCGCGCCACGGCTATTCGGCGATCGTGGGCAGGATCCTCGACGCGCCGGGGGTGGAGCTGCGCCTGAACTGCCGCTTCGAGGATCTGGACGAAGATTTCGACCACGTGTTCTATTCCGGCCCCATCGACCGCTATTTCGGGTTCTCGCAAGGCCGGCTGGCGTATCGCACGCTGGATTTCGAGGCCGAGCGCGGATCGGGCGATTTCCAGGGCTGCGCGGTGATGAACTACCCCGACCCCGACGTGCCCTTCACCCGCATCGCCGAGCACAAGCATTTCGCCCCGTGGGAGGACCACCCCGACAAGACCATCGTGTTCCGCGAGTATTCCCGCGCCTGCGGCCCCGACGACGTGCCCTATTACCCGATCCGCATGCTGCGCGAAAAGGCCCAGCTCGCACGCTACGAATCCATGGCGGCGAACGAGTCCGGCGTGACCTTCGTCGGGCGGCTCGGGACCTATCAGTATCTCGACATGGACGTGACCATCCGCCGGGCGCTGGACGCGGCGCGGGGTTTCGTCGCCGCGCGCCGGGCGGCGGGCTGAGGTCGGACGTGACCTCGCCGCCGCCCCGACTGAGCGTCGTGGTGCCGGTCCACAATGTCGAACCGTGGCTGGCCGAGGCGCTCGACAGCCTGATCGCCGCGACCGCCGACGAGGATGCCGAGATCATCTGCGTCAATGACGGCGCCACCGACGGGTCGGGCGAGATCCTGCGCGGCTACGGGACCCGCATCGCGCTGATCGAGCAGGCCAATGGCGGGTACGGCAAGGCGGTGAATGTCGGCATGGCCGCGGCGCGCGGGCGCTATCTGGCGATCTTCGAGCCCGACGACCGGGTCGGGGCCAACGCCTACGCCATCCCCATGGCCATGCTCGACCAGACCCCCGAGGCCGATCTGGTGCGCGCGCCGCATCTGGAATGGGTGGATGGCGAGATCCGCGCCGCCATGCGCCTCGGCGCGGCGCAGGCGCCGGGCCCCGCCCCGCCCCCGGGCGCGTTCACCGCCTTCGATCACCCCCCGGCGCTGCTGGCGATCCCGGCGATCTGGTCGGCGGTCTATCGGCGCGACTCCCTGACAAGGCTGGGCCTGACCATGCCCGAGACCCCGGGCGCCGGGTATCAGGACGCGCATTTCTCCGCCGTTCTGCTGTTGTCGGGGGCGCGGATGCTGTGGTCCGATCGGCCTTTCTACTACTACCGGATGGACCGGGCGGGCGCCTCGCGCCAGTCCCGCGCCCGCACTGACGAGATTTTCGCTCTGTTCGAGCGGGTGGCGGCGGATATGCGCCCGGGGTTTTTCAGCGCGCCCGGCGATGCGCCGCTTGATGCCGGGACCCTGTTCCACGCGGTGTATTTCCTGCGCATCCTCTGGTTCATGGAACGCGTCGCCCCCGGGTTTCAGGAAGAGGCCTTTCGCATGGCGCATGTCCGCTTCGCGCCGCTGTGGCGCGATCGGGCGGCGCGCAACGCCGTCGCCGCCCTGCTGTCGCCGCACCAGCTGCGGGTGTTCGCGCGCTTCGCCCATGGCCGCGCCGACGCTTTCCGCCAGCAATTCGGCCACGGCGCGCCGCTGCCCGAAAGCAACCGCCGGAAACCCGATTTCGACCTCGTCGACGCGATCCGCGCCGATGTCTGGAGCCTGCCGGTCTTCGCCCGCCTCGCCGCCACGCCGCTGGCGCCGGCGGCGCGCGCGCTGGTCAACCCGGCGCTGTGGGCGGCGGCCAAGGCGCTGGGCGGCTACGCCCGGCTGCGCGGATGACGCGGCGCCAATGGCGGATCGGGACCCGCCCGGCGCATCTTGCGCCGACGCGCCCGGCAAGCGTAGGGCGGATCCCGATCCGCCATTGCGGCGGCGCCGCCGAGCGGCCCGTCGCATGAACGCGCCGCTGGTCACGCTGGCGCTCACCTGCTTTGACGCCGAGCGCAGCATCGAGGCGGCGCTGCGCGCGGCGCTGGCGCAGGACTGGCCCAATCGCGAGATCCTGGTGGTGGACGACGCATCGCGCGACGGCTCGCTGGTCCGGATCGAGGCCGTCGCCGCCGGCCATCCGGAGATCCGCGTCATCGCGCTCACCCGGAACATCGGCGGCGGCGGCGCCTATCAGCGACTGGTCGACGAGGCGGCGGGCGAATTCATCGTGTTTTTCGATGATGACGACGTGTCGCTGCCGGGGCGCGCCTCGGCGCAGGTCGCGGCGCTGCTGGCGCATGAGGCCGCGCATGGCGAGGCGCTGTGCTTTTGCGATCGCCGCGTCGGCGGCCCCGGCGGCAAGCTGAAAAAGGGCCTCACCCGGCCCCGGGCGGCGCCGGAGGCGCTGCGTCTCTACATGCTCGACGCCATCGCGCTGCACCACGACACGGAGGTCTATCGCCGCCAGACGGCGCGGTTCTCGGCGCTGCGCCGGCATGGGCTGGGCAAGTCCTCGGCCGCCTCCTGCGTGCTGGCGATGCGCCTGCGAACTGCGCGCCGGATCGGTTTCGATCCGACGCTGCGGCGCTACTGGGACAGTGAATTCAACCTGCGCGCGGCGCTGGACGGGGTGGCGGCGATCAACGTGGATCAGCCGCTGGCGATCCAGACCGAGACCGAAGGCGATGACAAGGCCCCGGCGCGGGCGCGGGTCTGGACGGCCGCGATCCTCGCCCGCCACGCCGCCGAGTACCGGCGCGCCGCCACCCCGTATCCCGGCTTCCACCCGGCGCCAGCCATCCGCAGGCCGGGCCCCAAGGCCAGCATCGGCCTGCTGTCCCACAACGCCGAACGCACGCTGCCGCGCGCCATCCTCAGCGCCATGTCGCAGGATCTGGAGGGGGTCGAGATCCTGGTGCTCGACGACGGGTCAAGCGATCTCAGCCCGGACATCGCGCGCATGCTGGCGCGTCGCGCGCCCCTGCGGACGATCCGCTCCGAGGCCAATCTGGGCGCCGGCGCCCAGCGCAACCGGCTGGCGGAGGAGGCGACAGGCGAATACCTGGCGTTCTTCGACGACGACGACGCCTCGCTGCCGCATCGGCTCTCGACCCAGATCGCCGACCTGGAAAGGACCGGAGGCGACGCGATCTCCATCGCCTCCGCCTGGCGGCATGTGGGCGGGCGGCTCAGCGAAGCGCATCGCAGCCTCGGCGAACACGGGCCGCTGGGGCCGGAGGCGGCGGAGCGGCTGGTCTGGCACACGATCCTCCAGCACAGCGAGGGCAAGGCGTTCCTGCCGCGCACGGGGATCCCGGAATGGCGCTACGCGCTGGGAACCTCGCTGATCTGCGGGCGCGCCGAAAGCCTCCGGCGCATCGGCTTTGACGCCGACATGCGGCGGTTGCAGGATCTGGAATTCCTGGCCCGGTTCACACGCCAGGGCGGCGGGCTGATCCCCAGCGAAACGCCGCTGCTTGACGTGTTCGCGACGCGCGGGGCGCACAAGCGCTGGAATCGGGTCATCGCGTATTCCAGCGCCCTGATCGAACGCCATCGGGGGGCGCTGGAGCGGCTGTTCGGGATCTCCACCGACGCGGTGCTGGCCCGCAACGCCGCGCATCTGCCGGCAATCCGCATCTGGGATTCCGTGCGCGCGTCGTTGGGATACTGACGGCCTTCGCCTGCCCCCCGGGCGCCCCTCGCCCGGCGCCAGCCGGGCGCCGCGCGGCGTTCAGCCGTCGCGGCCGGGCCCAACGGGAGGAACCCCCTTCAGGGGGTGAACGACGGGCGGGAGGGTTGGCCCCGGGAAATGCCGCTGCAAATCCGCGCCGCCGCCGAAACGGAGCGCGCCTGCGGCGCGCATTCCTTTTGCCGACTGGCGCCGGGCGGCGGCGTTCGGGCGGCCTTGCGACGGTGCGGGCGGTTTCCGGTCAGGCCGATGTCAACGGTTTGCCGCGCACGTCTTTCAGCGCCTCGGCGGTGATCGCCACGGCCTCTTCGATCTGCGCGTGGCTGTGTTCGCTGGTCAGGAAAAAGCGCAGCCGCGCCTGTTTCTCCGGCACCGCCGGGAAGGTGATCGGCAGCGCGTTGAGGCCGCGCCTGTAGGCCTGGTCCGACAGCATCGCCGCGCGGGCGCTGTCGCCGACGATCACCGGCATCACCGCGAAACCCTCGCCATGGCCGGTGTCGAGCCCGGCCGCCTTCGCCTGCGCCAACAGGTATGCGCCATTGGACTGCAATTGGGCCACGCGTTCGGGTTCGGCGCGCATGACCTCGATCGAGGCCAGCGCCGAGGCCGCCAGCGGCGCCGCCAGCCCCACCGAATAGACGAAGCCCGGCGCCGTCGCCTTGAGGTAGTCAGTGAGCGCCGCCGATCCGGCGATGTAGCCGCCGCAGGATGACAGGGTCTTGGACAGCGTGCCCATCCAGATCTCCACCGCGGCCGGGTCCACGCCCTGCTGCTCGGCGATCCCGGCGCCCGTCGCCCCGAGCACGCCCAGCGCATGCGCCTCGTCCACCAGCAGCCAGGCGTCGTGGCGCTGCTTGATTTCGACGAATTTCGCCAGGTCGGGCAGGTCGCCATCCATGGAATACAGGCCCTCGACGACGATCAGCACCCGCGCGTAGCGGTCGCGCTCTCGCGCCAGCAGGTCGTCGATCCAGGCCCAGTCGTTATGCGGGAAGGTCTTTCGCGCCGCGCCGGACAGCCGCGCGCCTTCGACCACCGAATTGTGGATCAGCGAATCCACCAGCACCAGATCCTTCGGCCCCATCAGCGTGCCGATGGTGGTGACGTTGGTGGCGTGGCCCGAGACCATGACCACCGCGCTTTCCGTGCCGTGCAGATCCGCCAGCGCGGTTTCCAGCGCGGCGTGGATGTCGCGTTCCCCCGCCACCACGCGGCTGGCGGAGACCGAGATTCCGTAGTGGTCGATCGCCGCCTTGGCGGCCTCGCGCACCTTCGGGTGGCCGTTCAGGCCGAGATAGTTGTAGGAGGAGAAATTCAGCAGCTCCCGCCCCTCGATCATGCAGGTCGGCCCGGCATATCCCTGCTGGGCGCGAAAGAACGGCACCTCGATTTCCAGCATCTCCGCCGCTGAACGCTGCATGCGCAGCTGTTTCTGCCCGGGCAGGGCGGCGAAATCGAATGCGGCGGGCTTTTGCGGCTTGGGCGCCGGGCGCGGGGCGGGCTTTTCGGCGCGGGCGCGGCGCGAACGCGCCTGGCGCAGCTCCTGCAGCAGCGCCGACCGCTTGCCGGCGCCGAACCGGCCTTCGGCGACTGTGTCTGGCATGTCGTCGACTCCTTTGTTCATGCATGGCGCGGGCGCGCGGGGGCGGCGGTCTAGTGCAGCACTTTCGTTTGCGTCTCGGCGCGGCGCGACAATTCCGCAATCTGTCCGGCGTCGATATCGGCGCCTTCGCCCGCGTGGCGGGCGATCAGCGCCTGCATGTTGTCGTCGGCCTCGTCCTCCGCCGCGCCGCCGCCGATGCGCTTGAGCACCCGCGCGGCGATGTCCATCAGGCTGGCGCCGCCGGCCAGCGACATCAGCGGAATGTCGACGCCGAGCTTTTCCTCGGCCGCCATGCGCAGATCCACCGCCATCAGGCTGTCGAATCCCAGTTCGGTGAGCGGCTGCTGCGGGTCGATTTCGCCGGCCGGCAGGCGCAGGATGCGCGAGGTTTCCGCCGCCAGCAGGTCGGCGATGGCCCTCAGCGCCTGGGCTTCGCTCATGCCTTCGACCAGTGCCGCCAGATCTGCGGCGCCCTCGCCGGCGGTTGCGGTTTCGGGCATCTCCATGCGCGCGAACAGCGGCGTGGCGGTCACCGCCAATTCGCGTTTGGCGGCGGCCCAGTCGATCAGCGCGTAGGCCACGGCGGACATGTCGCGGCCCGTCGGCGCGGCCAGCGCCAGATCAAGCCCGGCCAGCGCCTCGCGCACCGCCAACGACTGGCCGCCCATGCGATCGGCGAGAATGTCCTGGGTCTCGGCGTTGCGGGTCAGATACCCCGCGTCGCCGATCGCGCCCCAGGCCACCGCCAGCCCCGGCAGTCTGGCGCGGCGGCGTTCGGCCATCAGCGCCTCCAGATAGGCGTTGGCGGCCACGTAGGCGGCCTGCCCCGGATTGCCGATCAGCGTGGTGGCCGATGAATAGACCACGAACAGGTCGAGCTTCAGATCCCGGGTCAGGTCATCGAGCACCGCCGCCCCGGCGATCTTGGGGCGCAGCACCGAACGGATGCGCGCCGCGTCGAGATTGGCGAACAGCCCGTCATCGATGGTCATCGCCGTGTGCAGCACGCCGCGCAGCCGCGCCGGGCCGCCCTCGATCTCGCCGATCAGGGCGCGCATGGCGTTGCGGTCGGCGGCGTCGGCGGCGCGGGTGGCGACCTTGGCGCCCTGGGCCTCCATGCGCCGGATCGCGGCGCGGGCGTCGTCGGACACCCGGCCCGAACGCGAGGTCAGCCAGATATGGCGCGCGCCCTTCTCCACCAGCCAGGCGGCGGTCTCGACGCCGAACCCGCCAAGCCCGCCGGCGACCAGATAGGCGCCGCTGCGCTTGATGCGCGGCGGGCGGGTCTTTTGCGGCGACACCTTTGGCGGGGGCCTGACGATGATCTTGCCGATATGGCCGGATTTCTGCATCAGGCGGAAGGCGTCCACCACCTCGGCCGGATCGAAGACGATATGGGGCAGCGGGATGTAGTCGCCGCGCGCGAAACCTTCGCCCAGCGCCTCGAACACCCGGATCGCCAGCTGCGGGCGATAGACCAGCAACTGATCCGCATCGACCCCGAAATAGCTGAGGTTGCGGCGAAACGGGCGCAGGCCGATCTGGCTGTTGGCGTAGAAATCGCGCTTGCCCAGTTCGATGAAGCGCCCGAAGGGGCGCAGGCATTCGATCGACCGTTCCATGGCCTCGCCCGACAGCGAGTTCAGGACCGCATCGACGCCAAGCCCGTCGGTGGCGGCCATGACCTGCGCGGGGAAATCCAGCGCGCGGCTGTCGAACACCTTCCAGGCGCCCAGTTCGCGCAGCAGCCCGCGCTTGGCGGGCGAACCGGCGGTGGCGATCACCCGCGCGCCGCGCGCCGCGGCGATCTGCAGCGCCGCGAGGCCCACGCCTCCGGCGCCGCCATGGATCAGCACGGTCTCGCCCGCCGCCAGACGCGCCAGTTCCACCAGCCCGTAATAGGCGGTGAGGAAGGTGGTCGGGATCGAGGCGGCGGCGATCAGGTCCACGCCCTCGGGCAGCGGCGCGACGGCGTTTTCATGCACCAGCACATGGGTGGCGAAGCAGGAGGGCGCGAAGGCGATCACCCGGTCGCCGACTTCGTAGCGGGCGCAGCCCTCGCCGACCCGCGTCACCACGCCGGAGCATTCCATGCCCAGCGTCGGCCCGGCGAAGCCGTCCTCGAGCGCCTCCTCGGGCAGCAGGCCCTGGGCCCACATGATGTCGCGGAAATTCAGCCCGGTGGCGGCCACCTCGATCTCCAGCGCCTGCGCGCCCGGGGCCTCGCGCGGTTCGACGCGCCATTCCAGGCTGTCGATGGCGCCCTGCTGGTTGAGCTCCAGCCGTCGCATCGCGCCGCCATTGACGCTGGCGATCTTCGCCGCGCCGGCGCGATCGGCGAGGTCGAGCGCCCGCTCCACCCGCACGCCGAAGCGGCCATGGGGGTCGTGCACCGTCTCGCGATCCGCGCCGGGGGCGAGGATTTCGCCTTTCAGCGCCGTCAGCGCCGCGTCAGGGCCGAGATCCAGCGCCAGATCGGCGAAGCGGATGTCGATGTCGGGGAATTCATTGGCGACCACGCGGGCCAGCCCCCAGAGCGCCGCCTCCGCCGGGTCGAGCCGGCGCGGCGCCCCGGCGGGCACGGCGCCGCGGGCCACGATCCACAGCCGCGCCACCGGCGCGCCGGAAGCCAGCGCCGCGCGCACCTGCATGACCCGCGCGTGGGCGGCGTCGAGCGGGTCGGGATCGCGGGTGTCGGGCGGGGTCAGAACCAGTTCGACCGGGGCCGGGCCGCCGGCGCCGTCGCCCTTGCCGTTGGCGCCCGAGGCGGCGAGCGCATCCGGCGCGATCGCCCGCGCGTCGCGCCCGGCCGCGCGCAGGGCCTCGGCCAGCGCGGGCGCGAACCCGGTCTCGGCGGTCTCGCTCAGCACCCGGATTGCGGCAGGCGGCGCGTCGGCCGCGTCATCCCCGGCGCGCGACGCCGCGTTCGCGGGGGCGCGGGCCGGGGCGGCGGCGAAGATCACATGCGCCTGGGTCTCGCTTGACGCGAGATGCGCCACCGCCGGCTTTGCGAACCCGGCCTCGGCAAGCGCCGCTTCCCATTCCGGTTCGGTCTTCTGGCGGCCGATGGGCAGGGTCGGGTCCACGGTGTCGCGCCACCAGTCGGCGTCGCGGCCCTCGGCCAGATCGGCGAACAGGCCCGGCGCGTCCTCGACCGCCGCGAAGGCGCCGCCAGGGGCCATGCGAACGCGCAGGGCGGCGAGGTCCTGGGACGACATGCGCGACAGCGCGTCGCCGGCCAGCACCAGGCTGAAATCGGCGGTCGCGGGCAGGGCGGCGAAATCGCAATAGGCGATGCCGGTGCGCGGCGCGTCGCCCATGGCCAGCGCCCGGGCGCGGCGCGGGTCCGGGTCGCTGATCACGCAGCGCGCGATCTCGGCCGCGGCGACCCGGTCCAGCATCTGCGCCGGCGCGGCGCCGAGGATCAGCACCGACAGCCGGCGGTTGGATTTCGCGCCGCTGCGCTTGTCGGCCAGCACCGCGTCGAGCAGCGTGGCGAGCGCCGCCCAGCGCGCCTCGCCCGCCGGGCCGGAGGCGTCGAGACGCAGCTGCGCGGCGGTGCGGGCCTCGGCGCCCGCGTCGCTCAGACCGTCGGCGAACAGCCCGGGCAGGGTGGCGCGCAGGTCCATAAGCCGGGCCAGTTCGACGATCCGGCGCGGGGCTTCGGCAAACAGCGCCTCGGTGAGCTCGGACAGTTCGGGATAGATCGTTTCGGGGGCGATCAGCGCGCGCCCGTCTTCGGTGCGCAGCAGCGCCTCGTCTTCTTCCAGCGCCATGAAGATGCGTTCGAGCAGCACCTGCGAGGATGCCGCGAGCCGCCCTTCGGCGAGCAATTCGCGCGTATCGACGATGCCGCTTTCCGAGGCCAGCGGCGCGATCGCGTCCAGCGCCACGCGCCGCGTGGTGGTGTCCATCAGCAGCGCCCCGGGGCCGGGTTCGGGCGGCGCCGCGGCGGTGATCGGGGGCTTGCCGGCGCCGGGCTTCGCCGCCAGCCGGGCGATGCGCGCGCCCAGATCGGACCTGGCGCCGCCGGCGGGGGCCAGCCGCTCCAGCGCGTTGCGATAGGTGAGCTGCGCTGGGGATTTGGGCCGCGCCAGCTGCACCGCCTTGAAGCGCACGCCCTCGGCCACGGCCACCGCCTCGCCGGTCGCGTCGGTCAGATCGAAGCGCGCCTCGACGCCGCGCGCGCTGGCGCGGGTGACGGTGATCCACACGCCGGTCGCCGCCGCGTGGGGCGCGTGCAGGGTCAGCCGCCCGATGCGCGTGGGCAGGAAGGATTTCGACCCGTCCGGGTTTTGCCCGGCGATCAGCGCGAACAGCCCGTGAAAGGCGGCGTCGAGCAGCGCCGGGTGCAGTTCGTGACTGGCGAGGTCCAGCGCCGGATGCGCGGGGTCGAGGGTGACATGGGCGCGTTTCTCGTCCAGCCGCAGCACCGAGACCGCGCGCCGGAAGGCCGGACCGTAATCGAGCCCGAAGCGTTCGGTCAGCGCGTAGATCGCGTCGCCGGTCATGGTGCGCGCCGGATCGGGCGCGGGCGCCGGGCGCGGCGCCGGGCGCGGGCCCGCGGCCTGCCGCAGCCGGGCGCGCGCATTGAGCGCGAAGTCATCGTCGTCGAGGCGCCGGCGGCTTTCGATGTCAAGCACCTGCCGGTCGCCGCCCAGCGTCACGCGGGTCTGGTGGCCGACCCCGTCCTCCAGGGCCAGCGGGCGCAGGATGTCGAGGTCCATCACCTCGATGGCGCCGTCGCCCAGCGCCTCGCGCCCGGCGGCCAGCGCCATGTCGACATAGCCGGCGGCGGGCAGCACCACGGCGCCGCCGACCTTGTGATCGGCCAGCCAGGCGGGGGCCCGCGCGTCCAGCAGCGCGCGCCAGTCCCGGGCGCCGTCGCGCAGCGCCATCCCCAGCAGCGGGTTGACGGCGCTTGTGTCAAACAGGCGCAGCGCCTCGTCGGTGGATGCGGCGCGGTAGCTGGCGTTGCGCCAGGGATACAGCGGCAGGTCCTCGCAGGTCTTGGCGTCGGCGCCGAAGAAGCGGGTCTCGGCCAGCCGCGCGCCCTGGGTCGCGGCCTGCGCGGCGACCCGGCGCAGATCGGCGTCGGGGTCGTTTTCCTCAAGCGTCGGCAGCAGGCTGACCGGCCGGGATTTGTCCGCCGCGGAATCGCGCATGTAGGCGGTCAGCACCGGGCGCGGGCCGATTTCGACGAAATTGCCGCAATCGAGATCCAGCAGCGTTTCGAATCCCTGCCGGAACAGCACCGGCTGGCGGATGTTGGACCACCAGTAGACCGGCCCCAGCGCCTGCCCGTCGGCCACCCGCCCATAGGTGGCGGAAACGAAATCGATGCGGCTTTCCTGCGGGCGCAGCCAGTCGAGATCGTCGAGCAGGTCGTCCTTCATGAATTCGGCGATCGGCGAGTGGAACGGGTAGTCCAGATCCAGCTTCTTCATCGCCATGCGCCGGGCGCGGGCGAACTTGCCGAATTCCGTCATCTGCGCCTCGGCGCCCGAGATGGTCACCGAACGCGGCGAATTGTCCGCCGCCACGCACAGTTCGGAGAACCCGCCGTCGGCGATCGCCGCGGTCACCGCCTCGGCCGAGGCCAGCACCGCCGCCATCGACCCGAAGCCGCGGATGCTTTCCTGGTTCTTGGAGCGCAGGAAGATCAGCCGCACCGCGTCGGGCAGGTCGAACACCCCCGCCGCCCAGGCCGCCGCCACCTCGCCCACCGAATGGCCGAGCACCGCATCGGGCTTCAGGCCTTTTTCGGACAGGCTTTCCACCGTCGCCACCTGCACCGCGAACAGCAGCGGCTGCGCCAGCGCGGTGCGCGACAGGCGACGGTCAAGTTCGTCGTCATGCATGGCCTCGACCAGCGACACCTCGGCGAGCTTCTCGAACATCACCGACACGCTGTCGAACCGCGCCCGGAACACCGGATCATTGGCGTAGGCGGCGCGCCCCATGCCGACGAATTGCGCGCCGTTGCCCGAGAACACGAAAGCGGTGCGCGTATCGCGCGAGCCCGCGCGCCCGGCGGCGAGCAGCGGGCTTTTCACGCCGTTGGCATAGGCGTCGAGCGCCGCGATCTGGCCCTCGCGGTCGCGGGGCGCGGCGATCAGGCGATGCGGCAGGCGTTCGCGCCGATAGGCGGCGGCGTTGGCGATGCGCGCCGCCTCGGCGCCCGAGGCGGCCTCCAGCCGGGCGCGATAGGCGCGCGCCAGCGCCGCGAGGCTTTCCGCCGAGCGCGCCGACAGGATCAGCGGCGCCGGTTCGGCCTGATGCGGCGGCTGGTGAATTTCCTCGGCGCGGGGCTGGCGCAGCACCACATGGGCGTTGGCGCCGCCGAAGCCGAAGGAATTGACCCCGGCGTAATGGGGCGTGGCCTGGGCGTCCAGCGACAGGCCGGCCTCGACGACGCGCAGGTTGAGCGCGTCGAAATCGATGTCGGGATTGGGCGTGTCGAAATGCAGCGACTGCGGCACCATGCCCTTTTCCAGCGCCAGCTGCGCCTTCAGCAGCCCCACCAGCCCGGACCCGGCCTCCAGATGCCCGACATTGGTCTTGGCCGAGCCGATGGGCAGCGGCGCGTCGCGGCGCGCGCCCAGCGCCTTGCCCAGCGCGTGGGTCTCCACCGGATCGCCGACCCGGGTGCCGGTGCCGTGCGCCTCGATGAAGCCGAGCCACGCCGGGTCGATGTCGAAGCGGCGATACACGTCATGCAGCAGCGCCTCCTGATGCACCGGCGAGGGCATGGAGACGCCGTTGGTGCGCCCGTCGGAATTCACCCCGACGCCGGAGATCACCCCGAGCACCCGGTCATGGTCGGCGATCGCCGTTTCCAGCGCCTTCAGCACCACCACGACCGCGCCTTCCGAGCGCACATAGCCGTCGCCGTCGGCGTCGAACGCCCGGCACAATCCCTGTTTCGACAGCATGGTGGCGCGCGAAAACCCGATGAACGGATAGGGCGACAGCAGCAGGTTGACCCCGCCCACCAGCGCCGTGTCGATCACCCCGCCGCGGATCGCCTGGAACGCCTCGTTGAGCGCGTAGAGCCCCGACGAACAGGCGGTGTCCACGGTGTAGCTCGGCCCGTTGAGATCCAGCGCGTAGGAGATGCGGTTGGAGATCAGCGACAGCGTGTTGCCGGTCATGAATTGCGCGTCGATCGCCGCGGGGTCCATGTAGAAGCGGTTGGAATAGTCCGAGCTTGACGCCCCGACGAACACGCCGGTGCGGTCCTTGGGCAGCGTCGATGCGGGTTTGCCGGCTTTCTCCAGGGCCTCCCACGCCACTTGCAGCAGCAGGCGCTGCTGGGGATCCATCTGTTCGGCCTCGCGCGGGGAGATTCCGAAAAAACCGGCGTCAAAGGCGTAGGGGTCGTCGATCTGCCCGGCGGCGAAGGTGTAGCTGCGGCCCAGGGCGCCCATGTCTGGATGCCCGAAGCGCGCATGGCTCCAGCGGTCCGCGCCGATTTCGCCAATGGTGCAGCGGCCGTTGGCCAGCACGTCCCAGAACTGATCCGGATCACTGGCGCCGGGAAGGCGGCACGCATAGCCGACAATGGCCACTTCGTCGTGATTCAATGACTTCAACAAGGCCTGCTCTCTCCCGCCCTGGGGCGCATCCGCCGGATGCGCTTGTCTGGGTCTTGTTCGCCGTCCCCGAGAGGCCGGACTGCGCCTTGCGCCAGCGCTTATCCCAAACCTTGCACAGTCTCAACTGTTAGGCCAGCCCGGGGGGGCAGGAATTGCTGCGATGCAATATATCGAAACAATGCGCGCGTTAACCAAACCGCCAGTTTCATGGTGCATCAAGAGGGCGACGCGTCAACCGCGCCTGCGCCGCCAAACCGCCGCGACGGGCCGAGAAAGGATCCGCCATGACCGCCGCTCCGTCCGGCCCGCGCCTTCTGGTGGTGACCACGATGAAGAACGAAGGCCCGTTCATTCTCGACTGGATCGCCTTTCATCGCGCCGCCGGGGTGACGGATTTCCTGATCTACACCAATGATTGCGACGACGGCACCGTGGCGCTGCTGGACCGGCTGTCGGCGCTTGGCGGGGTGACCCGGCTCGACAACCCCTACGACCCGGCGGGCAGCGTGCGCCCTCAGCACGCGGCGCTGCACGCGTCGCGCGAAACCGCGATCTTCGCGGCCGCCGACTGGGTGCTGCCCATGGATGTGGACGAATACCTCAACATTCATGTCGGCGAGGGGCGCTTCGCCGATCTGCTGGCGGCCACCGGCCCGGCGGATCTGATCTCCTTCACCTGGCGGCTGTTCGGCAATGACGAGATCGCCGGGTATGTCGACCGCCCGGTGATCGAGCAATTCACCGCCTGCGCCCCGGAAAACTGCCGCAAGCCGCACCAGTCCTGGGGTTTCAAGACCGCGATCCGCCTGCCCATGGCGTTCGAAAAGCTCGGCGTCCACCGCCCGGTGAAACCGCGCCCCGAAGCCGCCGGCCAGCGCTGGCTCAACGGCTCCGGCGCGCAGATGCCCGACAAGTATCTGCGCAACGGCTGGCGCTCCAACCGCCACAGCATCGGCTATCAGCTGGCGACGCTGAACCATTACGCGGTGCGCTCGGCGGACAGCTTCCTGGTCAAGCGCGCGCGCGGGCGGGCCAATCACACGGAGCGCGATCAGGGGCTCGACTACTGGTTCATCATGAACAACAACGAGACCCGCGACGAACGCATCCTGACCCGCCTGCCCGCCTTCCGGGCCGCGCGCGCGCTTCTGGCGCAGGATCGCGAGCTTGCGGATCTGCACGCCGCCTGCGTCGCCGCTCATCGCGACCGCATCGCGGCGCTGCTCCGGGACCCGGAGGCCCGGGCGCTGCACGAGCGCCTCACCGGCGCCCATATGCGCGGCCTGTCGCGCCGGTTGTCGCAATTCGCCGGCAAGCAGTTCGAATCCGGGCCGCCCGACGAACCCGCCGCCCGCGCGCAGGAGCCGGCGCTGGCCTGATCCGGGCCTCCGGCGCCGGCGGTTGACCGCCCGGGCGCGGACAGACCGGCGGCTGACCGCGCAAGCGCGTCGGGCGCCGAACCGTCCGGCGACCGCCGCCTGCCGATCAGCCGCCGCCCGCCTGCGCCGCCCGGTCAGCCGGCCCGGGTCACGGCCCGGTCGCGCGGCGAGCACGCCGCGCCCGGCGTCGGTTTTCATCTTGCATCCCGCTGGCGGGTCCGGCGGTCGGGCCGCGCATCGCCGTCGCGCGCCGCAGGCGCCGCCCGCGCCTGCGATTCATCGGCCCGATCTAGGTCCAGCCATGGGCGTCGCGCACCTTGATCATCGCCGCCAGGATGTCGTTCCAGGTTTCGGGCCGCATCAGGGTCGCGTTGGGGAACATGCAGCCGTCCCAGCAGATATGGCGCACCGCCTTCGTCGGCTCGCCATCCGCGCCGCGCAGCCACAGCCCGGCGTCGGCGGTGATGTCGAGCCGCCCGTTCGGGTCCGTTGCCAGGCAATGCCGCCCGGTCTTGTCATGCGAGCCGGTCCCGTGCACCGTCCCGTCATTCTGCGCCACGTGAAAATCGATGGTCCAGGGGCGCAGCGCGTCGGTGACCTTCACCAGCGCCGCATGCAGCGCCGCGCGGTCGGACCAGTCGAAATCCTCGGGCAGCAGCCGGTGCTCGGGCGCGTTCCAGCCCATCGTGTAAAGCAGGGTATGGGCCATGTCGGCCTGGAAGCCGAGCGTGCCGGGCCGGTCCACCGCCTCCAGCAGATCCACCATATGCGTCCAGCTGTGCATGCCGCCCCAGCAGATCTCGCCCTCCGCGGCCAGCCGTTCGCCATGGCCCTCGGCGATGTCGCAGGCCTCGCGCAGGGTCTCGACGATGCGCGCGTTCGCCGCCGCCGGGTCCGCCGCCCAGTCGGCGACCCCGGTGGCGGTGTCGATGCGGATCACCCCGCCCTCGCGCACGCCGAGATCGCGCAGCCGCCCCATGATGGCGCAGGATCTGCGGATCGCGTCCAGAAACCGCGCGCGTTCGGTCGCGTCGCCCATGGCCGAGCCGCCGCCCACCGGCGGCCAGACCGGGGCCACGGCGGAGCCGATGCTCAACCCGCGCCCGCCCACATTGTCGGCCAGCGCCCTGATCTGGTCGTCGCTGGCGTCGATGGGGGTGTGCGGCTCGGCCAGGAACAGGTCGACGCCGTCGAATTTCTGCCCGTCGACCTCCGCCGCCTCGGTGAGGTCGAGCATCGTGTCGAGGTCGATGGGCGTCTCGGGCGCCTCGCCCTTGCCCACCAGCCCCGGCCACATCGCATTGTGCAGTTTCGGAAAAGCGTTGCCCGCCATCGGTCGTTCCCCCCCTGAGAGTCTTGCGCGTGTTTTCGCCGATCGGCGCATGCTCGGCAGTCGCGCGCGCATATGCAAACGTTTTTTGCCGCCGACGGGCGCGGGGCCCGGCGCCGCCGCAAGCCGGTTGCCGGGGTGACGGTTTCGGGTATGATTTCGAAAAAACACGGCAATGACGGGCGAGGAAAAATGAAAATCGGCTTTTGCATGCTGCTCTGGACCACCTCCGTGGACGCCAGCCACCGGGCGCTGCTCGAAGACATCAGGGCCACCGGCTATGACGGGATCGAGGCGCCGGTGTTCGACGGAACCCCCGACGACTACGCGACGCTGGGGCGGATGCTGGACGAGATCGGGCTGGCGCGCACCGCGATATCGGTGATCCCGACGCTGGAGCTCAACCCGTTGTCGGCGGAGGCCGGCGAGCGCCGCGCCGCGGTCGATTACCTGAAATGGTGCGTGGACTGCACCGCCGCGCTGGGCGCCGCGGCCATCGGCGGGCCGCTGCATCAGACGCTGGGGCATTTTTCGGGCGCCGGGACCACCGAGGCCGAATTCGACCGCGCCCGCGAGGTGCATGCCGCGGTCGGCGACCACGCGCGGGCCAGCGGCGTCACCATCGCGCTCGAGGCGGTGAACCGCTTCGAAAGCTATTTCGCCAACACCATGGATGATCTCACCGCCTATGTGGCCTCGCTCGGCCACCCGGCGATCCGCACCATGTACGACACGTTCCACGCCAATATCGAGGAGGCCGACCCCATCGCCGCCTACGCGCGCAATGCCGCGCATGTGGCGCATGTGCATATCTCCGAAAACGATCGCGGCGTGCCCGGGCGCGGCCACGTGCCCTGGGCGGACACCTTCGCAGCGCTGAAATCATCGGGCTATGACGACTGGCTGACCATCGAGGCTTTCGGGCGCGGCTTGCCGGAACTGGCGGCGGCGACCCGGGTCTGGCGCGATTTCGCCGAATCCCCCGAGGCGGTGTATCGCGACGGATTCAAGCTGATCCGCGAAGGCTGGGACGCCGCCTGACGCGCCGCGCAGGCAGGGGCGCCCCCCGGATGCGGCGCCCCCCGATGCGGCGCAGCCGCGAGGGCTCGGGCGCCCCTTTGCATGACCGGGAATCCCGATGCGGCGCAGCCGCGAGGGCGTCCTGGCGCCTGCAGGACGATTCCGGGCGCGGTCTCAGCCGCCAAGCGCCGCCTCGGCGGCGGCGCGGATGGCGCGGATATTGGCGCCGTATGGCGCCGGGTCGCTGACCGAGCCGCCGCGGAACACCGCAGAACCCGCCACCAGCGCGTCCGCGCCCGCCGCCGCCACCAGCGGCGCGGTGTCGGGGGTGACGCCGCCGTCGATCTCGATATGGATCTCGCGATCGCCGATCATCGCCCGCAGCTGGCGCACCTTGTCGATCTGGCTGTCGATGAAGCTCTGGCCGCCGAAGCCGGGATTGACGGTCATCACGCAGACCAGGTCGATGCGGTCCAGCACGTATTCGATGGCCGCGGCCGGGGTGCCCGGGTTCAGCGCCACCCCCGCCTTGCAGCCCGCGGCGCGGATCGCCTGCAGGGTGCGGTGCAGATGCGGGCCGGCCTCCGCATGGGCGGTGAGGATGTCGGCGCCGGCGGCGGCGAAGGCCTCGATATAGGGGTCCACGGGCGCGATCATCAGATGCACGTCCATCACCCCCTTGATGTGCTTGCGGATCGCCTTGCAGGTGTCGGGGCCGAAGGTGATGTTGGGCACGAAATGCCCGTCCATCACGTCCACATGCACCCAATCCGCGCCCTGCGCCTCGATGGCGGCGCATTCGGCGCCGAAATCGGCGAAATCGGCGGCGAGGATCGACGGCGCGATCTTGATGTTTCGATTGAAGCTCATGGCTGTGCTCTTTCCTGCGTGCCGAGGGGACGGGCGGGGCGGGCGGGGCGAGTCGCGCCCGCCCCCCCCGCAATCCACATAGACCCATCCGCCCCCCGATTCAGCCGCAATTAGCCGGGGCCCCTGGCGCCCGCCGCACCGGAACAAGTGGCGGGCTTGGGGGGGGGGAGGGTTCTAGGCGGATTGCGGGGGGGGGGGGCGCGCCCCGCCCCGCCCGCCCCGCCCGTCCCCTCGGCACGCAGGAAAGAGCACAGCCATGAGCT
>NZ_JBWOMN010000085.1:0-51280 GCF_056449545.1 Oceanicella sp.
CCCCGCCCGCGCGCGCCGACGCCAACCCCGACGCCGACGCGATGCTGGAAACCGCCGAGGGGCTCGCCCGGGCCGGCGACGCGGCGGCGGCGCTGGACACGCTGCGGCTGGCGGCCATGACCCGGCCCGCCAACGCGGCGATCGCCGCGGCGCTCGAGCGCGCCATGACGCGCGGCGCCCGGTGAGGCGCCGGGCCCGGTTCCGGCCGGTCGCGATCGGCGAAACGTTCAGGGGCTGGTCACCATCACCCGCTGGGTCGAGGCCAGCACCTTGGCGCGCTGGGTCGACAGCGCCCGTTGCAGATCCGGCAGCAGGCCCTCGATGCTTTCCTCGCGCGGGCGCATGAACGGAAACAGCGGGTTGTCGGTGAGCAGCGCCACCACCATGCTCTTGCCGAAGGGCGGCGTCACCTGAAACCCCAGGGTCGCGCGGCTGGCCTCGGAAATCGGATAGGCGACGCGGATCTTCAGCGCCCCGTTGGCGGTTTCGCCGATCTCCTCCACCCGGTTGTTCTGGCGCGCCTGATGCGGCATCATGTGGAACACCTTGCCCTGAAAATCCACATACACGACATAGAGATACCCGGTCGATCCGGCAGGCAGAACCGCGTCGATCACCGGGTTTTCGCCCTCGCGGAATTCGCCGGTTTCGTTGACTCCGGGCTTGGCGCCATAGGCGAATGTCAGTTCGACGCCGCCGGTGGCGACCCGCGACAGCGCGTCGCTGACCTCGCAGAGCGGCGGGCTCAGGACCTCCAGATCCAGCTTCAGATCGCGCCCGTCCAGCACCGCCTCCAGCGATTCCGCGATGCGGTCGCGCGACTCCTCGCCATCCACCGATCCTTTCACCGTCAGCGCGTCCTCGGGGCCGAGCCGGCGCCCGTCGCCGCCCGACAGCAGCAGCGCGCCGCAGGTCTCCATCCCGGCGGCGAAGCCGCGCAGATCCGACAGCGCCAGCGGCTGCACCCGCAGGCTGATCGCCATGTCCAGCTGCAATCCGCCGTCTTGCGCCGCCTTCTTCGCACGCGTGACGGCGGCGGTGCGGGTGGCGGCGTCGGCGGCAAGGCCTTCAAGGCTGGCGCGATCGTCAAACACGTCCAGCGACCATTCGTCGAGCGAGGCCGCCGCCTCGGCCAGCGCCAGCACCGCCGGCGCCCATTTGTCCGACGGCGCGCCCAGCGCCGGCGCGAACCGGGATTTCAGCTTGCGCCCGGCCAGCGCCCTTTTCAGCGTTTCGTCCATCAGCGCCGCGATTTCGGCGGAGGGGGCGTTGCCGCTGGCCAGCGCCGCGCCGCGCGCCGGGGCGCTGACCGAGAAGCGATAGGGCGCGGCGGTGGGCAGGTCGGGGCCGAACACCATGTCCTTGCCCGGGCCGAGCCCGAAATACCAGCCGGCGCCGGCCAGCGCCGCCACCAGCAGGATGGCGAGCATCGCGCCCAGCGCGCCGCCGCCGGATTTGTCCCCGGAACTTGCGGATTTCGCCGGCGGGGGCGGCGGTTTCGAGGGCGGCGCCCCTGAATTCATGAAATCGGCGATGTCTTCGCGCGCCTCGGCCCGGGTGGGGGCGGCGGGGGTCGCGGCGGCGGGTTCGGCCGGGTGCGCCGCGCCGCCCAGCGCGTCAAGCGCCTGCTGCAGCTCCGCCGCGGTCTGGAACCGGTCCTTGGGGCGCGGCGCCAGCATCCGCGCCAGCAGCGCGCGGTAGGGCTCGGGCACGTCGCCCAGATCCGGGTCGCCGCCCTTGGCGTCGAGTATCTCGTCATAGGTGTCGCCAAGCTTGGGATGCTTGCCCCGATAGGCGGCGAGCAGGGTCATGCCCAGCGCGTAGATGTCCGAACGCGCGTCGGCGTGGCCGTGCATCTGTTCGGGCGCCGCGTATTCGAATTTTCCGGCGAAGCCGCCGCCCACCACCGTGCGCCCCTGGGATTTCACGTCCTTGGCGATGCCGAAGTCGATCAGCGTGGCGCGCGTCGCCTCGCCGCCCTTGAGCAGGATGTTGTCGGGCGAGATGTCGCGATGATAGGCGCCCTTGGCATGCGCCGCGGTCAGCCCCTGCGCCACGCGGCGCGCCACCGCGACCAGCTTGTCGGCGGAAACCGGCCCGGATTCCATCAGCTTGGCCAGCGAGGGGCCGCGAATGAAGCCCATCACCAGAAACACCAGCCCGCCGAATTGCGAGGTCTGTTGCAGGTCGTAATAGCGCACCACCGCGTCGTCGAGAATCTCGTGCAGCACCGTGGCTTCGCGGCGCATCATTTCCAGAAACTGCTCATGCGAGGCGAATTCGCGCTTCAGCACCTTGATGGCGACTTCGTTCTGGCGGGTGAGGTTGACGGCGGCGTAGACCTCGCCGGTGCCCCCGGCGCCGACCAGTTCCTTGATTTCATAAGTGGAATTCAGCACGTCGCCGGGCTTCAGCGTCCCGATGTCGCCAGAATGGGGCAAATCCGTCTTCCTTCAAACTCTTGGACTCGTCCTTTGGCGGGGCGCGGGGCCGCGTCTCGCCAAAGGGACCATGCCGGGCGCGGGCGCGAACAGGCCGCGCAGAGACTAGCCGAGAGCCCGCCGGAACCCAAGCGCGCAGCGCAGTCGCGCCGCAAACCGGGTTCCTGGCGCGACTGCGCGGCCTGCGCGGCGTTTCACGCCCCCGGGCCGGTCCTTGCGCCACCAGCCGGACCCGCGGTCGGACCCCGGGGTCAATCCCCCGGCGCCACGCCGCCTTTCAGCGCCCGCGCGCGGCGGTTGCGCCAGGCGGGCAGGAAGATCAGCGCCGCGCCGACCAGCAGCATGCCCAGCGTCATCGGCCGTTCCCACAGGAACGACACCCCGTCGGTGAGGTTCACCGCGCGGGCGAAATTGTCCTCCAGCATGCCGCCGAGGATGAAGCCGATCAGCAGCGGCGGCAGCGGATAATCGGCGAAGCGCAGCGCCGTCGCGCCCACCCCCAGCGCCACGAGGATCAGCAGTTCGGTCGCGTTGTTCTGCCCGATATATGCGCCGATCATCGTAAAGAAGAGAATAAACGGGATCAGGTAATTGCGCGGAATGGTCAGCAGCTTGGCGATGTAGGGGATCAGCGGCAGGTTCAGCACCAGCAGCACCGCGTTGCCGACATACATGGATATGATCACCGCCCAGAAGATGTCCGGGTTGTCGATCATCAGCCTTGGCCCCGGCTGCACGTTGAGCGCGATCAGCGCGCCGAGCAGGATCGCCGTGGTGCCCGAGCCCGGGATGCCCAGCGTCAGCAGCGGCACGAACGACCCGGTGCAGGCGGCGTTGTTGGCGGCCTCGGGCGCCGCCAGCCCCTTGATCGAGCCCTTGCCGAATTCCGCCTGCTCCGCGCCCCTGGCGATGTTGCGCTCCACCGCGTAGCCCAGAAACGAGGCGATGGTGGCCCCGGCGCCCGGCATCACCCCGATCAGAAAGCCCTGGATGGATTGGCGCCCGATCACCGGGGCGATGGCGCGGGCCTCGGCGCGGGTGATGCGCAGATCCCTGATCTCGCCGCCGCCATCGACCGCGCCGCTCCGGGGTCTCAGCACCAGAAACAGCGCCTCGGGCAGGGCGAACAGCGCCATGGCCAGCGTGATGAAGGAAAACCCCGATTGCAGGTCCATCAGCCCCATGGTGAAGCGCGGGGCGCTGAACAGCGCGCTTTCGCCCACCGTCGCCAGCATCAGCCCCAGCACGGTCATCATCAGCGCCTTCAGCACCTTGCCGGTGCCGGCAAACGCCGCGATCGCCGACAGCCCGACCACCATCATGGCGAAGTATTCCGCCGAGTGGAACAGCAGCGCCACCGAACTGAGCATCGGCGCGAAGCCCATCAGCAGCACCGCGCCGATGGTGCCCCCCGCGAAAGACGCGATGGCGGCGATGGTCAGCGCCTTGCCCGCCTGCCCCTTCTGCGCCATGGGATAGCCGTCGAACGCGGTCGCCACCGTGCCGGCCACGCCCGGCGCGTTGATCAGGATCGAGGAGGTGGACCCCCCGAAGATCGCCCCGTAATAGACCCCGGCCAGCAGGATCAGCGCCGCCGAAGGATCGCCGATCTTGATCGCCACCGGGATCATGATGGCGATGATCGACATGGGCCCGAGCCCCGGCAGCATGCCGATCAGCGTGCCGATCAGGCAGCCCGCGACCACCATCAGCAGATTCTGCACCGAAAGGGCCGCGTTCAGCCCGGCGAGGAGTCCGTCGATCATGGCGCCGCCCTCAGGTCAGGAACCAGGGCAGGGGGCGCAGGAAGATCCCCAGCGCCTCCTGCACCAGAAACCACACCACCCCGGCGCCGGCCATGGCGATGGGCAGCATGAATTGCAGCTTGCGTTCGCCGAGGATCCAGCCGGTCCCGGCCAGAAACGCCGTGGTGGAGAACAGGAACCCCAGCGGCCGCAGCGCCAGCGCGTAGAACACCATGGCGGCGATCAGCATCAGCCCGCGATCGAAGCGCCAGCCGCGCAATTCGTCGAAATCCACCCGGCCAAGCCCGGCGCCCTCGCCCGCGGTCGGACGCGGCGCGATCAGGATCAGCAGCGACAGCAGTCCCGCGGCGGCGGCCAGCGCCTTGGGCAGCGTGCTCGGCAATACCGGCATGTTGCGCTCGAAAGGCAGCAGCGGGTAGGTGAAGGCGGCGTAGCCGTAGATCAGCGCGCCGACCAGAAACAGGGCGGCGATCCATTTGTCGAGCGCCATGGCTCATCCCTCGTTCTGTTGCAATCCGGGTATTCGCATTGCGCATTGCGCGTTGCGCGCGCGCCCGGCGCGGGCGCGAAACGCGCGCGCCGGGCCTGTCCGAGCGTCAGGCGCTCACAGGAATCCGAGCCGGCGCATCATGTCGCCGATCAGTTTTTCCTGCGTTTCCAGAAAAGCGCGGAAATCGTCGCCGGCGTTGAAGATGTCGACCCAGCCGTTGCGGTCGCGCACTTCGGCCCATTCCGGGGTGGCGTACATCGCGGCGAGCACGTCGCGATAGGCCTGCGCCTTGTCCTCGGCCAGCCCCGGCGCCGCGAAGAAGCCGCGCCAGTTGACGAACTCCATGTCGACGCCCTGTTCCTTCAGGGTCGGGGCGTCCTTGTAGGCCGCGACCCGATCCGGCGCGGTCACGCCGATGATGCGCACCTCGCCGGCATTGGCCAGCGCCACCGCCTCGGAAAACCCGGTGGACAGCGCCTGAATCTCGCCCGACAGCAGCGCCGCCATGGCCTTGCCGCCGGCATCGTAGGGGATGTATTTCAGCTTGGTCGGATCCTGCCCGGCGGCGTCCATGGCCATGGCCGCCACCAGATGATCCATGCCGCCGGGCACCGAGCCGCCGCCGACCGCCACCGAACGCGGATCGGCCTTGTAGGCGGCGACCAGGTCGGCGAAGCTGTTGATCTTGCTGTCCTTGCCGACCACGAAGGCCGCGTAGTCGCCGATGGTCCCGGCGACAAGCGTCAGATCGCGGAAGCTTTGCGGGAACACCCCGGTCAGCGAGCGGATGACGATGGGCGTGGAATTCACCATCAGCGTGCCGGAATTGGATTCGGCGTTCTCGATCAGGTAGCCGATGGCCTTGCCGCCGCCGCCGCCGGACATGTTTTCATAGGATGCGGAGCCGACCAGTCCGGACTTGGTCAGCGCCTCGCCGGTGCCGCGCGCGGTGCCGTCCCAACCGCCGCCGGCGCCGCCGGGGATCAGGAAATGGATGGAGTCGACCATCTGTTCGGCGGCCATGGCGCCGCCTCCCAGCATGGAAACGGCGAGGGTCGCGGCCATCGCGGCGCGGCGCGTCAATGCGAGCGTGGTCATTGGTGGGTCTCCCTGAATTCGCGTTTTGCGGCGCGACGGCCGGGGCCGTCCGCCCGGCGCGCATGATAGCCGCGCTTCCTGTCGCCAGACTGTCGCCAGTCTGTCGCGTGGCCCCGGCGCGGCCCGGGGGCTTGCGCCGGCGTCCCGCGCAACCCAATCTGGCGACCCAGTCCGGCGGCGCGCCGTCGCGCCGCGCAAAGGGGGGCCGAATGCGCATTCTGCTGGTCGAGGACACCGAGGACGTCGCCGACGCCATCGTCTCGGCCTTCGCGCGCATCGGTCATCCGGTGGATCACGCCGGGGATTGCGCGGCGGGCGAGGCGGCGCTGGCGGTGCAGGACTACGACGTGGCGATACTCGACATCAACCTGCCCGACGGGTCGGGAATCGGCCTGCTGCGCCGCATGCGGGCGCGAAAGCTGGCCACGCCGGTGCTGATGCTCACCGCGCGGCTGGAGGTCGAGGACCGGGTGGAGGCGCTCGACATCGGGGCCGACGACTACCTGATGAAGCCGTTCGACCTGCGCGAACTCGAAGCCCGGGTGCGGGCGCTGACGCGGCGCGCCGCCGGATCCCCGGACGAGGCGATCGAATACGGCGACCTGTCGCTGGACGCCGCCGCGCATGTCGCCAGCATGCGCGGCGCGCCGCTGGCGCTGACGCGCCGCGAATTCGCGCTGCTCGAAATCCTCATGCGCGACCGCGGGCGGGTGATGTCCAAGGCGCGGATCTTCGAAAAGATGTTTTCCTTCGACGAGGAGGAGGTGAGCCTCAACGCCGTCGAGCTTTACGTGGGGCGGCTGCGGCGCAAGCTCGCGGGATCGCGGGTCGAAATCCGCACCCTGCGCGGACTTGGCTACCAGCTGTTCGCCGGGGACGGGCCGGCGGCGGCGGACGGATGACCGGGCCGCGGGCTTCCGGGTCGATCACCGCGCGGATCGCCGGGGCCATCGCGCTGATCCTGCTGGTCGGCGGGGTGCTGGGCACGCTGGCGGCGCTGGCCTACGGGCGGCGCGCAGCAGACGAGGCCTATGACAAGCTGCTCGCCGGCGCGGCGTTCCAGATCGCCCGCTCGATCGCCGTGGTTGACGGCGAACTGGTGGTGGATCTGCCGGTCTCGGCCTTCGAAATCCTGGCGCTGGCCCCCGAAGACCGGGTGTTCCATCGGGTGATTTCGGGCCCCGGCGACCAGACCCTGACCGGCTACGGCGATCTGCCCGCGCCGGACCCGGCGACCGCCGCCGCCGCCGAGGATCTGAGCTTTTACGACGCCGAATATCTGGGCGCGCCGGTGCGGCTCGCCGCCATGCGCCGGGTTCTGGCCGAACGGGCCTTCGTCGGCGAGGTGCGGGTGATCCTCGCCCAGACCCTGCGGGCGCGCACGGCGCTGGCGCGCGACATCGCCCGCAACGCGCTGGAAATCCTCGCCATGGCCGGGGCGATGCTGGTGGCGCTGGCGGTGATCGCGGTGCGATCGTCGCTGAGCCCGCTGCGCCGCATCGAACGGGCGCTGGCGCGGCGCGATCCGTCCGACCTGACGCCGCTGGGGGTCGCGGCCCCGCGCGAGGTGTCGGCCATGGTCGCGGCCATCGACCGGTTCATGGCGCGGCTGGCG
Source organism: Oceanicella sp. (assembly GCF_056449545.1). NCBI lineage: Bacteria > Pseudomonadati > Pseudomonadota > Alphaproteobacteria > Rhodobacterales > Paracoccaceae > Oceanicella > Oceanicella sp. The sequence continues at coordinate 7,411 of NZ_JBWOMN010000085.1, forward strand.
GGGCGGGTGAACGTGATGAAGAACCTGATCGCCGACGCCACCCATCAGCTGCGCACCCCGGTCGCCGCCCTGCGCGCGCAGGCCGAACTGGCGGCGCGCACCGAGGACCCGGCGCAGCTGCGCGCCATCGCCGCGCGCATGCAGCGGCGCGCCGTGGCGCTGAGCCGGCTGACCGATCAGTTGCTGAATCAGGCGCTGATCACCCACCGCGCCGACGCCGCGCCGCGTCAGGAAGTGGATCTGCGCGCGGTGGCGATACAGGTCTCCGAGGAGGCGGATCATGATTTCCTCGCCGCCGAACCGCTGCGGCTGGACCTGCCCGAGGCGCCGGCGCCGGTGACGGGCGACGCGCTGTCGCTGGCCGAGGCGACGAAGAACCTGGTCAACAACGCCTATCGCTACGGGCGCGCGCCGGTGACGCTGGCGGTGATCGGCGGCCGCCGCCCCCGGCTGGAAGTGCGCGATCACGGCCCGGGGTTCGATTTCGCGCGGCTGGGCGAGGCCGGCGCCGGGGACGAGGCGGCGCAGGGCCGGCGCTTTGCCAGCGTCGGCGCCGGCGGGTCGGGCGCGGCGCGCGGGGCGGGGCTCGGGCTTGCCATCGTCACCGCGGTGGCCGAGGCCCATGGCGGCCGGCTGGCGTTTTCGCGCCCGCCCGAGGGCGGGTTCCGCGCGGCGCTGGAACTGCCGGGGCGCGGGACGTGAAGGCGCTGTCGACGATCCTGGCGCTGCTGGCGCTGCTGGCGCCGAGCGCGCCGCTTCGCGCGCAGGAGGCGGTGCTGCTGTTCGGGCCGCCGCCGGAGCGCGCCGACATGACGCTGGTGATCCACGGCTCCACCGACGCCGGGCCGTTCACGCCGGTGCTGCAGGGGTTTTCCGACGCCAATCCCGGGCTCGCCATCCGCTACGAGCAGCGCGCCACCAACGACATCTACGCCGCGGCCGCGCGCGCCTGCGCCGAAGGGCGGGCCTCGGCGGATCTGCTGATCTCGTCCTCCATCGACCAGCAGATCAAGCTCGCCAATGACGGCTGCGCCCAAGCGCACCGCTCGGCGCGCACCGCCGCGACGCCGGATTGGGCGAACTGGCGCGACGAGGTGTTCGGGCTCACCGCCGAACCGGCGGTGATGGTCTACAACCGCGACCTGATCCCGGCGGCGCAGGCGCCGCGATCGCGCTTCGATCTGATCGACATGCTGCGCCCGGCGGACAACCCCTATCAGGGCCGCATCGCCACCTATGACGTGGAACGCTCCGGCCTCGGCTACCTGTTCGCCTTCGTCGACGCGCAGCAGGCCACAACCTTCGGGCGGCTGGTGGAGGCCTTCGGGCGCAACGGCGCGGTGGCCACCTGCTGTTCGGCGGAAATCATCGACGGCGTGGCCGACGGCACATACCTGATCGCCTACAACATTCTCGGATCCTACGCGCTGGCCCGCGCCGCCGATGACCCGCGCATCGGCGTGGTCGCGCCCTCGGATTACACGCTGCTGCTGTCGCGCGCGGCGCTGATCCCCAGACACGCCGCCGCGCCCGGCCCGGCCGCGGGTTTCATCGACTACGCCCTGTCGCGCGACGGTCGCGCCAAGCTGTCCGCCGCGGCGCTGATCATCAGTTTCGCCGAAAGCGGCGAGGGCGGCGCGCGCGACACCGACGACGAGGCCTGGCGAATCCCGGCCCCGGCGTCGAGCCTGCGTCCCATCGCCTTCACCCCGGCGCTGCTGGTCGGGCTGGACGCGCAGAAGAAGCGGCTGTTCCTGAAGCTGTGGCGCGCCGCGCTGCAGCCGCGCGGCTGAGACCGCTACAGCGTCAGGCGGATCGGAAACCGCTTGCGGATGTCGCGGTGGATGTCCGGCGAGACATGGCCGGGGCGGTCCAGCGCCAGGATGCGCGCCACCTCGACCGAGGCCCTTTCCAGCATGTCCCGACTGCCCTGCTCGGCCCAGGTGTCCGGGTTCAGGCGTTCGGCGACGTTGGGATAAAGATAGTCGGTCTGCATCCGGGCCAGGGTTTGCGGGTGGCCGAGGAAATGCCCGGCCCCGCCGACCACCTGCCTGATCGCCTCGACCGAGAGCGTGTCCTCGTTGACCTCGATGCCGCGCACCGAACGCGCCACGACGCCGAGCATGTCGTTGTCGATCACCATCATCTCGTTGCTGGTGCCCAGCAGCGAGGCCAGCATGGAGGCGGATTCGCAGATCAGGTTGGCCCCGGCCTGCGCCGCCAGCGCCACGGTGACGCCCTTTTCATACCCCGCCTGCGCGTCGGGCAGCTTGGAATCGGTCATCCCGGCGGCGACGCTCGACGGCAGGCCGCGGGCGTTCATGATCTGCGCCGAGGCGGCCATCAGCACCGCCTCCTCGCCGCTGCCCCCGCTCATGGCGCCGGTGCGCAGGTCCGACACGAAAGGCCAGACCGCAAGGAATGTCGGATGCCCCGGCTTCATCAGGTTGACGAAGCACAGCGTGGCCAGCGATTCCGCCAGCCCGCAGGCCAGCGCCCCGGCCAGCGGCGCCGGCGAGGTCGCCCCCGCCTGCCCCGCCGACAGCACGTCCAGCGGCATGTTGTGGCGCACCTGCGCCACCAGCCCCTCGCAGCTGTCGCGCGCGAATCGCAGCGGCGGCACGACCACGGTGTTGGCGCCGGACAGGAAGGGGCGTTTTGAAAACGCGCCCTTTTCGCCGAGAACCATGTCGAAGATCTCCACCGCCTCGTCCACATGCTGCGGCGCGAAGAAGGACGACGACACATGCTTGGTGGTGCCCGCGAAGCAGGCATAGGCGGTGTTGAGGTCGAGTTCGCGCGAATCCGGCAGGTCGCGCGCCACCATGGTGCGGCGATAGGTGTGGATATGCTCCATGTGATGGGCAAGTCGCGCCATGGCGTAGAGATCGTCGAGCGTGGTGTCGCGAAATTTCCGGGTTTTCGGGTCGAGATACAGCACCGCCGCCCCGGCGGTGCCGAAATGCACCCGGTCGCCGCCGATATCGAGGTCGTGACGCTTGTCGAACCCGTGCAGGGTGAAGCGCTTGGCGGCGATGTCCAGGGTCCGGTTCAGCAGCTTTTCCGGGAACAGCAGCCGGCCCTCGTCGGTGAGCGCGCCGCCCGCCTTGACCACCAGATCGACGCAATGGGGGATGGCGTCGGCCATGCCCACGGTTTCCAGCAATTCGAACGCCGCCTGCCAGATCTGATCCACTTCGGACTCGTCGAGCGGCTTGTAGCGTCCGCCGCGCACCCCCGGCAGCACCGGTTTCAGATCCTGCGCCAGCGGCGCGTTGCGCGCCGCGATGCGCGCGCTGCGCCCGCCCCCCCGGCGCGTTGCCCTGCCCGCCATGCTCAGCGCCTCATCCGGCTGGAGTCGGGATCCCAGAGCGGCGCGGCCTCGACCGTGGCTGCGCGGGTCTCTCCCAGAATGTCGATGCCGAGCCGCGTGCCCGGCGCGGCGCTGACGGCGTCCACATAGGCGAAGGCGAGGCTCTTGCCGACCATGTGCCCGTAGCCGCCCGAGGTGGTGGCGCCGACGATTTCGCCATTCGCATGGACCGGTTCGTTGCCGAGGCAATCGGCGTCGCCGGCGGCGAGGCTCAGATAGACCAGCTTGCGCGCGACGCCCGCGTCGCGCGCCGCCTCGGTGGCGCGCCTGCCGCGGAAATCCGGCTTGTCCCAGGCGATGAAACGCTCCATGCCGGCCTCGATCATGTTGATTTCCGCGGTCAGCTCCGCGCCCATGCCCTTGTAGGCCTTTTCCATGCGCAGGCTGTTCATGGCGTAGGTTCCGAACAGCCCGACGCCGTGATCGGCGCCCGCCTCCATCAGCGCCGCGAACAGCTGCGGCAATTCGGCCATGGGGGCGTGCAATTCCCAGCCCAGTTCGCCCGCATAGGACACCCGCAGCGCGCGCAGGCCGACCCCGGCGACGGTGATCTCCCGCCCGGTGAGCCAGCGGAACCCGGCGTTGGACAGGTCCGCCCCGGTCAGTTGCGCCAGCACGTCGCGCGAGGCCGGACCGGCCAGCGCCAGCGCGCCGAGATCTTCCGTGACATCCGTGACGCTCACATCCTCGCCCGGCGCGATCCCGTGGCGCAGGGCGTCGAAATCGATGATCTGCGCGCCGGCGCCGCCAAGCAGGAAATAGCGCTCGTCGCCCAGCCGGGTGATGGTCGCCTCGCCCTCGATGCGGCCATTGTCGTTGAGCATGTGCGCCAGCGCCACGCCGCCGGCCTTTCGCGGCGCGCGATTGGCGAAAATCCGGTCCAGGAAGGCCTGCGCGCCGCGGCCCGCGACCTCGAACTTGGCGAATGTGGACAGGTCCATCAGCCCGACGCGTTCGCGCACCATGGCGCATTCCGCCGCCACCGCGGCGAAGGCGTTGGTGCGGCGGAAGGAATGCGCCTCGGTCTCGCCGTCCGGCGCGTGCCAGGTCGGGCGCTCCCAGCCGAACGCCTGCTGGTATTGCGCGCCGCGATCGCCGAGGATTTCGTAAAGCGAGGATTTGCGAACCGGGCGCCCGCCCGGGTGCTGCTCCCCGGGCGCGAGGCAGGTGTACATGGCCTGGTAATCCTCGATCGACTTGACCTTCACATAGGCCTTGTCGGCCCAGTCGCCGAAACGGCGCGGATCGAATTCGGCCATGTTGATCTCGGCCTGCCCGTGCACCATCCACTGCGCCAGACACTTGCCGGCGCCCGCGCCCTGCGCGATGCCGACGGCGGCGCCGCAGCACATCCAGTAATTCCGCACGCCCCCCGCCGGACCGGCGAGGAAATTGCCGTCGGGCGTGTGAGTGATGGCGCCCGAGACCACGGTCTTCAGCCCCGCCTTGCCGAACAGCGGCAGGCGTTCGGTGGCCTTTTCCAGCCAGGGCAGCAGGCGATCGACCTCGGGGGGCGCCAGTTCGCTCTCGAAATCCCAGGGCACGCCGTCCTCGAAGCACAGATGCGCGCCTGCCGTTTCGTAGGGGCCGACGAGGATGCCGTCGGTCTCCTCGCGCAGGTAGCAATGCGAATAGGGGTCGCGCACCACCGGCAATTCGCGCTGCATCTCGACCAGTTCGGGCAAGGGCTCGGTGATCAGGTAATGGTGCAGCATGTTGGAGATCGGCACGTTGATCCCGCTCCATGCGCCGACCGCGTCGGCGTAGGAGCCGGCGGCGTTGACCACGTGTTCGCAAGTGACGTCGCCCTGATCGGTGACCAGCTTCCATTCGCCGCCGGGCATCTGCCTGATGTCCTTCACCAGACAGCGGCGGTGGATCTTCACCCCGTTCTGGCGCGCCCCGGCGGCCATGGCCATGGTGCTGTCGGCGGGGGCCACATGGCCGTCGGTGAAGGTCAGGAACCCGGCCTTGACCCCGGTCACGTCGAGGAAGGGGTGGTGTTCCGAAATCTCGTCGGGCCCGATGATCCGGGCGTCATAGCCCACCAGCTTCGCGATCCCGAGCACGTGATGGAACCAGTCCACCTCGCGATCGCTCAGCGCCAGGCGGATGCCGCCGCAGCCATGCCAGGACACCGACTGCCCGGTGAGCTTTTCCAGCGCCGGGTAAAGTTCGGTCCCGTATTTGTGGATCTTCGCCAGCCCCAGAGAGCCGATCATGTGCGGGCACTGCCCCGCCGCGTGCCAGGTGGAGCCCGAAGTCAGCTCGCCCTTTTCCAGCAGCAGCGTGTCCTCGCCCCAGCCCTCCAGCCCCAGATGGTAGGCAAGCCCGACGCCCATCGCGCCGCCGCCGACAATCACTACGCGCGCATGGGTTTTCATGGCCGCCGCCTCCCGGTTTTCGATGTCTTCACCGGCATGTTAGGAAGGCGGCGGCGCGCTATTCGCGATCACTGGCGACTTTCGCAAGTCAATTGCGACATCGCCCCAAGTTTATTCTTCGGCGGCGCGATCCCGGTCTCAGTAGATCCCCTGATAGGGCTTGCGGGTCGCGGCGGCGAAGAACATCTCGATCATGGTGTTGAAATCGAACACCGGGCGCCCGGTGGCGGCCTGCACCGCGTGGGCGTAGGGCGGCAGGTTGGAGCATTCCAGCAGGAACGCGCCGATGCCGGGATTGTCGCGCAGCATCGCCTCGGCGGTCTCCACCACCTCGGCCTCGACCTTTTCCGGTTCGATCGCGCCGGTCTCGTCAAGCACCGGGGCGCGGAAATGCGGCTTGTCCTCGAGCCCGCGAATGATCAGCCGCGCCGGGTCCTGAACCCCTGCGGCGCGCAGCAGCGCCGGGGTCATGCGCCGGCCATTGGCGCAGATCACGCCGATCTCGCCCGTCGGCCCGAGGCTTTGCGCGATCAGCGGCAGTTGCAGCAGACTGGAGAGGATCGCCGGCACGCGCAGCGCCGCCGCCACCCGGGTCTGGAACAGCGCCATGTAGCCGCAATCGCTGGCCACGGCGCGCACGCCCATGTCCTGCAGCGCCAGCGCCGCGGCGATCACCGCGTCGGTCAGGCTTTCGTCGCCCTGCTCGATCAGCCGTTCCAGCGTCACGCCCTTCACGGTGCGATACAGCACCGGAAACGGATAGGTCGAGGCGTTGCCCACGTCGCCGGGAATGAAGGGCGAGGCGCAGTCGATCAGCAGGATGCCGATCCCGTGCCCGTAGCTGTCGGCGTTCCGGCGCACGTGATACCGCATGGCTGTTGGATCCTCCTGTCCCGGGCGCCCCCACAGAACGCCGCGCGGCGGGGCGCGTCAATCCCCCGGGCGGCCGCCGCCCGCGCCGGTCCCGGCCCCGGCCGCCTGCTGCGCCTTCTTCTGCGCGTCGGCGGCCTCGGCGGCGGCGGCGCCGACGGCGTGCTGCTGCGCCTCGTCCAGGTCATGGCCGCCGTCCAGCCCGCCCACATTCACCCGCACCTCCTTGCGGGCGAACTGGATGCCGTTCTCGTCGAAAGCCTTCTGCACCCGGGCGAAAATCTCCTTGCGCAGCAGGAACTGCTTGCCGGGGCGGGTGGCGAACTTGCCGCGGATGACGATGCCCACGTCATCGACCTCCAGCACGCCCTGGCTCTTGAAAGGCTGCAGGAAATCGGCGGCGAATTCGGGCACCTTCATCATGTCCTGGCCGATCTGCTTGAACAGTTTCTTCACCTTGTTGAGATCGGTGTCGAAGGGCACGGTGAAGCGCAGCTTCATGATCACCCAGTCGCGGGAATAATTGGTGATGCGCGGGATTTCGCCGAAGGGGATGGTGTGCACCGCGCCGCGGTGGTGGCGCAGCTGCAGGGACCGGATGGTGATGCGTTCGACCGTGCCCATGGTGCCCTCCACATCCACGTATTCGCCGATGCGAAAGGCGTCGTCGATCAGGAAGAACAGCCCCGCCACCACGTCGGCCACCAGTTTCTGGGCGCCAAAGCCGATGGCGATGCCGACGATCCCGGCCCCGGCCAGCAGCGGGGTGACGTCGATGCCCAGATTGCCCAGCGCGAACAGCACCGTCAGCATCACGATCACCACCTGCAGCGCCAGGCTCAGCAGCGGCAGCACGGTGGTGAGCCGCGAGCCGCCCTGAAACCCGCCGCCCTCGCCGCCGCCGCCCGGCGCGTTGGCCTCGGGCGCGCCGCCCCCGGCCGATCGTTCGGCGGCGAGCTTGCGGTTGATCCACAGGGTCGTGACCTCCCACGCCAGATAGCCGATGGCGACGATCAGCAGGAATTCGACGAAGCCGGAGGCGAAATTCGCGCCCAGGCCCCTGGCGGCGATGTTGCCCAACTGCAGCCCCCAGATGTCGGCGACGCTGCGGATCACCAGCGCCGCGACGATCGCGCGGCCGATGCGCAGATAGGCCCGCAAGGCGGAGCGGTGCGCCTGTTCGGCCACCGGCCCCTCGCCCAGCATCGGCGGCGCCAGATGGCGCACCAGCCCGCGCAGCGCGGTGTCGAAGATCGGCGTCAGCAGCAACAGCAGCAAGGTGCGGTCGATGCGATGGCCCAGCAGGTCGAAGCGGTCCGCCGACAGCAGCATCAGCACGAACAGCCAGGTCGCCGCCACCAGCGCAATCGACCCGTAGGGGTAAAGCATGTCCGTGGGGCGCGGTTTCGCGTCGCGGGCGCGCATCATCATCGCCAGCCCCTCGCGCGCCCGCCAGAACACCACGATCAGCCAGCCGTAGAACAGGAAATTCAGCCACACGCCGATGGTCAGGTCCCCGACCTTGACCCCGTGCGAGGCCAGGAACGGCAGCAGATACACCGGCAGCGCCTTGATCAGCGCCAGGATGATCAGGTTGCGATGCAGATAGCGCGCGGTGTCGTCATCGGTGTTGAGCAGGCGCAGCGCGCGCCGCCGCGGCGCCAGCACGAAGCGCGAGATCGCGAACATCACCCGCGGATACATGACCACCGAGATCACCAATTGCCACGCCGCCTCGCGATTGAACAGCGGCTTGGGCGGCATCACGTTCCAGATCACCGCGTAGACCAGCCCGAAGAACACCGCCAGCCCGATGAAATCCAGCGCGCAGCGCCGCGCCAGCAAGGCCAGCACGCCGCGCAAGTCCTCGGCCGCCGACTGGCGGATGCGGCGCTTCCAGCCGTTCGAAAGCCGGTTCACCAGGAATTCGCCGATCAGCCCGATGACAAGGGCGCCCGCCAGCACGCCCAGCCAGATCGCCGTGCCCATGGGCCCGCGCCGGCCGCTGAACTCGGCGACGCCGCTCATCAGCCCGTTCATCATGCGCGGCGCGGCGATGATCATCTCCACCGCCTCCATGCCCGCGCCGACGAGGTTGCGCATGAGGAAATCCAGCGCCGTGCCGCTTTTCGATTCGGCCTCGGCCCTGGCCTCGACCACCGCGTCGAGACGCCTGAGCAGCAGGTCGCGCACCTCCCGGTCCGACAGCCGGGCGACCATCTCGCGCACCGCCTCGGGGCTGTCCAGCATGGCCTCGCCGACCGCGGGATCGGCGCCGCCGTCGCCGGTCAGCGCGCCAAGCTGCGCCGCCGCGGGCGGCGCGCCGGCCAGCAGCGCCATGAACGCGGCGCAGAGCCAGGCGGCGAGCAGCGCCGCGACGCTGGGCGCGCGCGAAGCGCAAGGGGCGTCAAGCCGGCGCGCGCGTGCGAAAAATCGCTTGTGATTGCGGGGCATGACGCTCCTTTTCCGGCCGGTGTCGCCGTGGATGATAGGCAGGCCGGACCAACCGGTCCACCATCGCGGCGCCGGCGCCGCGCCGCGCCGCCCGTGGCGCTCACGCCTTGCTCATTTCAATGTGAACGCTCCGGCGCGGGCGATCGCGTTTCTCCTCCAGCGGGAAACCTATTATTGGCGTATGCTTTCGCGACCGTGAATCCCCGGCCCGGGACCCGACAGGAGGATGCGATGACCCCGACAAAGACGACCGCCGCCCTTGGCGCCCTGCTGGCGCTGGCGCCGCTCGGCGCGCTGGCCGCCGGGACCCGGACCGCGCCCGAGCGGGTGCGCGTGACCGGCGAGATCATCGACACATGGTGCTATTATTCCGGCGTCATGGGCGGCCCCGACGCGGTGGTCGGCACGGCGCATCACACCTGCGCGCTGTGGTGCGCCGCGGGGGGCACGCCGGTGGGGCTGCTGGCCGAGGACGGCACGGTCTACATGGTGCTGAAATGGGAAGGCGACGACAACGTCGCCGGGGGCGACGCCATTCTCGACGTGCAGTCCGACAAGGTGACGGCCGACGGCATGCTGCACCGGCGCGACGGCATCAACTACATCATCGTCGAAAAGGTCGTGTCCAACGAAGGCATCGTCAATCTCAGCCACGAGGAATACGACGTGACCCCCGGCTTCGCCATCCCGGAGCCGAAGTGATGCGCGCCCCCAGGCCGATCGCGGCGATCTGCGCCGCCCTGTCGCTGAGCCTCGCCATGCCCCTGGCCACGCCCGGCGCGCTGGCCGCCGAGGGCGATTTCGCCGCTGGAAGCAAAGCGAAAAGCTGGAATCTGGCCGGCGAGGAAAAAGCCCGCTTCGAGGCCAAGGTGGTGGACCTGCTCTGCGAACTGACCGGCGACTGCCCGCAGGATTGCGGCGCCGGGCGGCGCCTGCTCGGCCTGCTGCGCAGCGCCGACAACGCGCTGGTGATGGTCAACAAGAACGGCCAGCCGATCTTCACCGGCCCCGGCGAGGACCTGCTGCCCTATTGCAACCAGATGGTTGAGGTCGACGGGCTGCTGGCCGGCGACCCCGACGAGGTCCCCGTCAAGGTCTACCAGGTGCAGCTGATCCGCCGCGTGGGCGAAGACGAATGGCGCAAGACCAATCGCTGGACCAGGGTCTGGCGCCGGGAAAACCCCGAAGCCGCCAGGCAGAAGGGCCCGTGGTTCCGCAAGGATCCCCGCATAGTCGATCGCATCGCGCGCGACGGCTATCTGGGGCTGGGGCTGGAGAAGGACGCGGCCTTCATCGAGTATCTGTTCGAATGAGCCGCCGACGCTTCGCCCGGCTCGGGCTGCTGCTGGCGGCGTTCGGGCCGTTCGCCGCCGCCCCGGCCATGGCCCATGACGGCGTGGTTCACGCCACGCCGAAAGCCGCCGCCGCCCATGCGCAGGCCGGGGCGGGCGGCGTCGCGCCCGCGCCGGACGCCGCGTCGGGCCTGCCGTTTCCCGTCGAAATCAGGATGCGCTTCGACCTGATCGATCACAATGGCGTGCGCCGCACCGAGGCGGATTACGCCGGGCGCCCGGCGCTGGTGTTCTTCGGCTACGCCAATTGCAAGGCGATCTGTTCCATTGCCCTGCCGCGCGTCGGCGCGGCGCTGGATCTGCTGGGGGACAAGGCGGCGCGGATCGACGCGCTGATGATCACCGTGGACCCGGTGAACGACACGCCGGCGGCGATGGCCAGGGCCCTGCCGCGCTGGCACCCGCGGCTGGTCGGGCTCACCGGATCGCCCGAGGCGCTGGCCGAGGCCCGGGCGGCGTTCCAGATTCAGGCGGAGAAGCTCTTCGACCTGCCTGACGGCACGCCGGTGTTTTCCCATGGCAGCTTCATCTATCTGGTGGGCTCGGACGGGCGGGTGCTCGCCATCCTGCCGCCGATCCTGTCCGAGGCGCGCCTTGCCGAGATCATCGGCGGTTACATCTGAACGCATGGCGCCGGGCCGCAAGGCGCTACTGCACCTTGCTCCAGGCCTCGGCGCGGTCCTCGTCCACATAGCCGCGCAGGCGCATCACGTCGGAGATGGCGGCGTGGTTGTGGCGCACCACCACCCCCTGATCGCGCAGCCGGGCGAAGGCGCGCGACAGGCTTTCGGGCTTCATGCCGAGGCGTCCGGCGATCAGCACCTTGTCATAGGGCAGGGTCACCGTGCAGGCGCCTTCGGCCACCGGGCACAGCCCCAGCAGGAATTCCGCCACCCGCTGCGCCCCCGCCTGCACCTTCAGCTGTTCGACCTGGGCGACCAGCGAATGCAGGTGGCTGAAGGTGGCGGCCAGCATCGCGGTGCAGATCTCGGGCCGCGAGGTCATCATGTCGAGGATCAGCCCGGCGCGCACCTGCACCGCCCGGCAATCGGTCACCGCCTCGGCGGCCACCGGGTAGACGTCATGCTGGAACGCCGCCGCCTCGCCGAAGCTGCGCCCGCGGGTGAACACGCCCACCACCGCCTCGGCGCCCATCTGGGACACCCGGAACAGCTTCACCCAGCCGTCGAGCACGATGTAGACGAAATCCGCCTCCTCGCCCTGCATGAACACCGATTCGCCGCGCGCGAAGCTGCGGCAGTCCGAACGGTCCAGGATGTCCTCGGCGACGCTTTCGGGCAAAGAGGCCAGAAAAATCGACTCGCCGGCGATCCGGCGATCTTCCTTGCTGCGCATCTTTCCCTCCCCGGACATGGGCCTGACCGACATTCGCCCGGGCCTGCGGCGCGGGCGAGGAGAACCTGAAAAGCGAACGACCGACGACATCATACGCCATGCGCGCCACGGTTGTCCGGATTTAGCGCATGGAGGCGCGAAAGACCAGCGGCGCCCGGACCGCAAAGCGGCGGGTTCGCTGGAATTCCGGGCGGTTTTTCGCCGCGCCGGTCTCGTGCCCCGGGCGAATCGATGCGATGCGAAACCCATCGATTCGGGCAGGCGGGCTGGGCTCAGCCGCTCACCAGATGCCGGTAGATGTCGGGCAGCGCCGTGGTCAGCCGGTCGGGATGGGCGATCACCGCGTAGCCGCCGCGCCCGAAGATGCGCGGGAACCAGACCTTGCCCCTGGCGTCGATGGCGATGCCGAAGGCGGCCTGCCCGGCGCGGCGCGCCTCGCGCACCGCCATGCGGCTGTCCTCGATGCCGTGGCGGCCCTCGTAATGATCCAGATCGTTGGGCTTGCCGTCGGTGATCACCAGCAGCAGCCGGCGCTTGCGCGACTGGCGCTGCAGATCGGCGGATGCGTGGCGGATCGCCGCCCCGAGCCGGGTGTAGAATCCCGGCCGCAGCCCGGCGATGCGCGATTCGACCTCGGCGTTCATGGGCTGTTCGAAGGCCTTGCAGCGCCGCAGATACACCCGGTCGCGGCGCAGCGACGAAAAGGCGTGGATGGCGAAATCATCGCCGCAGGCCGACAGCCCCCAGGCCAGCGCGGTCAGGGCCTCGCGTTCGATGTCGATCACCGCGCGCCCTGTGACGGCGCTTTCGGTGGAGCGAGAGGCGTCGAGAAGGATCGACACCGCCAGATCCCGCGCCTGCATGCGCGAGGCGCGCCAGATGCGGTTGGACCCGCGCCCGGTGGCGCGCAGGTCGGCCTCGGCGCGGATCGCCGCGTCAAGGTCCAGATCGTCGCCGTCGGGCTGGGCGGGCAGGATGACGCGACGCGGGCGCAGGGCCTCGAACTGGCGCTTCACCGCGCGGATGCGGCGTTGCGCGCGCGGGTCCTCGGCGCGGGCGCGTTCGTCGCGGGCGAGGTCGGCCTCGGTGGCGGGATCGGCGTCGCTGGCCAGCACCCGGCAGTGATCCTGCATGTAGACCCCGCCGCGCGCATCCCACTCGGGGTAAAGATGCACGCCGGACAGGCGTTCGCGATCCACGTCCTCGGGGGCCAGATCCAGATGCAGTTTCAGCTTCGTGGCCGGGGCCCTGGATATCTGGCCCAGCGCGATTTCGTCGCTGTCCTCGGCGGCCTTCCTGGCGCTGTCGGGGTCGTCGTCATCGACCCGGCGGTTGAGGTTGAGGAACTCGGCCCAGGACAGCAGCGCCTCGAACTTGTGCAGAATCAGGCTGTCGGACCGGTCCGCCTGATCCGCCTGCTTGCGCCTGGCGCGATGCACGCCGTCGCCGTCGGGGTCCTGCGAGGCGCCTTCGGAATCGGGGGTTTCCGCCTCGGCGCGCGCGCTCGCCGCCAGGGGGCGCAGGTCGGGCCAGAGCGGAACCGGCATGAACGGGCGGTAGCCGCGCGGCGCGCGAATGTCGGCGAAATCCTCGTCCCCCCGGATCCGCGCCAGACAGGCGGCGGCGGCGGCGGACAGCGGCGCCGGATCGCCCAGCAGATGCAGGATCACCGCCTCGATGGCGGCTTCGCGCCCGGGCAATTGGCGGCGGCGGCGCGCGGCGCGGCAGGCTTGGCCCAGCCCCCGATGCGTCGCGCGCAGCCCCGGGCAGGCGGCAAGCGCCGCCCGGGTCATGCGGTCCGCCGCCCGCAAGGCGGCGAGATCGGCGGCCAGCGGGTCGTCCCAGACCCCGGCCGCCAGCGCCGCCTCCGCGGCGTGGGCGGCGCAGGCCGCCAGCCAGAAATACAGCGACGCGTTGGCGGCGCGTTCGGGAAAGTCGGCGATCCGCGGCGGCAGGCGCAGCGCTTCGCCGTCGAACGAGGCGCGGGCCAGCTTTTCCTGCGCCGCGCCGAGCCAGCGGCGAAAGGACAGCCGGTGCGGGCTGGCTTCGGTGGCGGCGGGGCGGATTTCCACCGACCGCCCGCCGCCGAGCCCGCGAAAGAAGACCGCCAGCCGCCCGCCGATCTCGTCGAGATCGACCGCGGCTCCCTCATGCGCAATCGGCGCATCCAGGCGGCTGGCGAAGGAATGCCACAGTTTCCCGACAGTCTCCTCGGGTTCCCATGGTTCGATTGCGACCTTGGCCATCGCCGTGCCTCACCCGATGACGGCGGTGACAAGATCGAGGAGCCCGCGTTTCACATCTCCGTCGTCGGTCAGCGGTTCGATCATCGCGGCGAGGATCGCCCGCTCCATCGGCACGCCCTGCCCGATCAGGCAGGCGCAATAGACGATGAGCCTGGTGGAGACGCCTTCTTCAAGATCCTGCCCGCGCAGCCCGCGCAGCTTGCCCGCCAGCCGCACCAGCGGCGCGACGCGATCCGCCGCCAGCCCGCTTTCGGCGGCGACGATCTCGATTTCCCGCGCCTGGGCGGGGAAATCGAACTCCACCGACAGAAACCGCTGCCTTGTAGAGGGCTTCAGGGTCTTGAGGATGTTCTGATAGCCCGGGTTGTAGGAGGCGACCAGCATGAAACCCGGCGCGGCGTGCAGCTCCTCGCCGGTGCGGTCGATGGGCAGGATGCGCCGATCGTCGGTGAGCGGGTGCAGCACCACGGTCACGTCCTTGCGCGCCTCGACCACCTCGTCGAGATAGCAGATCGCGCCTTCGCGCACGGCCCGGGTGAGGGGGCCGTCGGTCCAGACGGTTTCGCCGCCCTTGAGCAGATAGCGCCCGATCAGATCCGCCGCCGACAGGTCGTCATGGCAGGCGACGGTGTAGAGCGGGCGGCCCAGCTTCGCCGCCATATGGCCCACGAACCGCGTCTTGCCGCAGCCCGTCGGCCCCTTGAGCAGCAAGGGCAGCCCGTTGGCATGGGCGATCGCGAACAGGTCGCATTCGTCGCCCTGGGGGAGGTAGAAGGGGGCGCCGCCCCCTTCCGTTGTCATCGGGCTGATCATCGAACCGTCCATGTCGATCACTCCGCCGCGACCCGGTCGACGCCCTGCTCGATGAGTTCCTTGCGCGGCACGAGCACCGAGTAGATGAACAGCAGCGCGCCGAGCACCACCATGATCCCCGCGCCGAAGCGCATCAGGTAGAACAGCTGCAGCTGGTCCTGCACGTCCATGTAGTAGTCGCCGTTGACGCGCTGCAGGTGGGTCTGGATGGTGCCCGCCAGCGTCAGCACGATGGTCATGAACACCATGCCGCTCGACATCAGCCAGAACGAGGCCATGTTGAGCACCTGGTTGTAGGGATCGCGCCCCTTCAGGATCGGGAAGGCGTAGGTGAAGATCGCCAGGTTCAGCGACACATAGGCCCCGAAGAACGCCAGATGCCCGTGGGCGGCGGTGATCTGCGTGCCGTGGGTGTAGAAGTTCACCGCCGCGATGGTGTGAAGAAAGCCCCAGACCCCGGCCCCGAAGAAGGCCAGCGTGGCGCAGCCGAGCGACCACAGCAGCGCCGCCTTGTTGGGATGGTCCCGCCGGCCTTTCCAGACCATGACGAAGGCGAAGGCCATCATGGCGAAGAAGGGCACGATCTCGAAGGCCGAGAACACGGTGCCGAGCCACTGCCAGTAGCCGGGCGTGCCGATCCAGAAGTAATGGTGCCCGGTGCCGAGAATCCCCGAGAACAGCGCCGAGGCGACGATGACGTAAAGCCATTTCTCCACGATCTCGCGATCGACGCCGGTGAGCTTGAGCAGCAGGAAGGCGAGGATCGCCGCCATGATCAGCTCCCACACCCCCTCGACCCACAGATGCACCACATACCACCAGTACATCTTGTCGAGGCTGAGATTGCCCGGGTTGTAGAAGGCGAACAGGAACAGCAGCGCCAGGCCCCAGAGCCCCAGCAGCAGCACGTTGGAAATCACCGTCTTGCGGCCCTTGAGCACGGTCAGGGTGATGTTGAACAGGAACATCAGCGCCGCGACCACGATGCCCAGCTTCACCCATATGGGTTGTTCAAGGAACTCGCGCCCCTCGGCCCCCAGCAGGATGTTGCCCTCGAACAGGCCGAAGACGTAGGTGACCACCGCGCCCAGCGTGCCGACCACCATGATGGCCAGCTGAACATAGGCGATCATCGGCGAATAGATTTCGCGCTCGGCCTCCTCGGGGATGAGAAAATAGGCGCCGCCCATGAAGCCGACGATCAGCCAGACGATCAGCGCGTTGGTGTGCACCATGCGGATGACGTTGAAGGGCAGGATTTCGCTGAGCGTGTTGGGGGCCACGTAGATCCAGCCGGCCAGCAACCCGCCAAGCACCTGAATCGCGAACAGCGCCATGGCGACCAGGAAGTAGACCTGGGCGATCTTCTGGGTTTGGTATTTCATCGCTTGATCTCCTTCAGCCGGCGTCGTTGGGCGGCCAGCCCTGGGTGTCGATGGTTCCGGTCCACAGCAGGAAGTCGCTCAGATCGCGGATCTGCTGATCCGAAAGGTTGAACTGCGGCATCTGCCGGCGGCCCTCGATGCCCGAGGGCTGGGACTCCATCCAGGATTTCAGGGTTTCAAAGGCCGCTTCGGGATCGTCGGCGACGTCCCAGCGTTTCATCACATTGCCGAGTTCGGGCGCGAAATAGGCGCCTTCGCCAAGAATGGTGTGGCAGTTGATGCAGGCTTTCAGTTCCCACACGCGCTTGCCGCGCACCACGCCCTCGGTCAGGGTTTCCTTGTTGGTGGACTCGTCGACGATGTAGTTGTGGCTGTCCACGGACAGCGCAATGAAGATGATTATGAAGAACAGTGACCCGCCATAGAATATGTTGCGGGCCATGGATTTGGTCATGACTTCGCGCATCGCGCTCTCCTTCTCGGAGTCGTTTCGATGGCGCAAACATGGCGCAACGGGCGGCGGCCAGCCTTAACGAAAGTCAATTGCGCCGAGGTTTATGCGCGCGCGGCGCGGGGCGCGGGGCGGGGGCATTGACCCAGCCCCGCCGATCGGCGGGGGCGCGGCGTCCCGCGCCCGCTGGCCGTTGCCCTGTCGGGGGTCTCAGGCGTCGAGCGCGGCCTCCAGCGCGACGCCGGGATGCGCCGCCAGCGCGGCGTCGATTTCGCCGCGCGGCATCAGGCAGAACGCGGTGGACAGCCCGTCGGCCAGCGCCGCGCGGCTGGCGCCCGCCCGCGTCATCGCGGCCGACACCGAAACCAGTTTCCACCGCCCCCCCGGCGCGCCGGTGCGCGGATCGACAATATGCCCGACCCTGCCGGCGCGATCCAGCAGCGTGCCCAGCGGCGCGGAAGTCGCCAGCGCCCGGTCGTCGAGCCGCATGCGCCGCACGATCCTGCCGTCGGGCGTCGCCAGCCCGGCCCGCCACGGGGTTCCGTCGGCGCGCCGGCCCATGGCCGCGATCTCGCCCATGTCCACCAGCACGTCGGCAAGCCCGCGCGCCCGCAGCAGCGCCGCCACCCGGTCGGCGACATAGCCCTGCGCCACGCCGTTGAGCGTCAGCGCCATGCCCTTGCGCGCGAAGCCGATGTCGCCGTCATCCAGCCGCACATGCGCCCATCCGGCGCGCGCCCGCGCCGCGGCGATCTGGGATGCGCTCGGACGCCGCCCCGCCGCCGCCGCCTCGGCATGCAGCGCCCATAGCGGCTGTATCGACGGATCGAAGGCGCCCTCGGTGGTCCGGTGCAGCGCATCGCAAAGCGCCAGCACCTCGCGCAGCTCCGGCGGCGGGGCCTTCAGCGCGCCGTCGCGGTTCAGCGTCGCCAGCGCCGAATTCGCCCGGTGCAGACTGAACACCGCCTCCAGCCGGGCGACCTCGCGCTCCACGGCGGCGAAGGTCGCGGCGGCGGCGTCGGGCGTCAGCCCGATCAGGGTCATCGCGGCGCCGGCGCCCATCGCCGTGCCGCGCCACCTTGACGCCGGCGCCCCGCCGGCGGCGCGCGCGGCCCCGGACAGGGCGAGGCTCGCCGCCGAGATGCTGAGAAAACGTCGACGGGTCAGGTTCATGAGTCTCGATCTCCTGGCAGTTTGATGTCCACTTCGCCGAGCACCGCCTCGGCCGGAATGTCGCCGAAACCGATCACCGCGCCGCCGCGCGCCGCGGCGAAGGCCTCGGCGTCGGCGCGGTCGGAGAACGGCGCCAGATCCGGCGCGCCCATGCCGCCCACGGCGTCCGAGCCGACCACGAACAGCGCGTCCTTCGCCGGCATCCAGTTGTCGGCGCCCGGTTCGGCCCAGCTGGGCGCCATGCTCATGTCGCTGACATAGACGGCGAGCACATGGGCTTCGCGCTCGGGGCCGCGCAGATAGGCCAGCGCGTCGCGCACCTGCGCGAAGAAGATCGGATAGGGCATGCCCTCAAGATGGATCTGCGCCTTGGGCCCGTCATGTTCGAGGATCTGCATCTGGCAGAAATGCCCGAGCGAATCGCCGGTCAGGGGCGCGGGATCGGGGATCGCCGCGACCTCGTCCCTGCAGGCGGCGAGCGTCAGCAGCAGCAGCGCCAGCGCGATCCTCATGGCTCGACCCGCCCGAAGGCGGCGCGCGCCAGCCACAGCGCGATCAGCGGCCAGGCCAGCGCCGACAGCGGCGCCGCCCAGACCGGCAGCGCCGAGGCCGCGCCGGTCATGCCCGAGGCCAGCGCCAGATTGTCCGAGGCGGCGACATTCCACAGCCGGAACGCATCCGCCGGATTGGCCGCCAGCAGCCACGGGAACACGTGGCGCGTGAAGGCGCCGTCGGCGTCGTAGACCACGGCGCCCAGCATGCCGAGATCGTAGAGCACCACGAAAACCAGCCAGACCCCCGCCGCCAGCCCCGCCGCCCCCGCCGAACTGCCCGCCAGCGCCGACACCGCGTAGCCCAGCGCCAGAAACGCCGCCCCCAGCAGGATCGAGGTGGCGATCAGGCGCGCCAGCGCGGCAAGGCTTTCCGCCCCCGCGCCGCCGGTCAGCGCCGCCGCCGCCCCGGCGGATCCGAACCCCACGGCGACCGCGAAGCCCAGCGTGCCCAGATGCGCCAGGAACTTGCCGACCAGGATCTCCCCCCGCGAGGCGGGGTGGCTCAGCAGCAGCGCCAGACCGCCGCGCTCGACCTCGCCGGCGATGGCGTCGAAGGCCATCATCAGCGCGATCAGCGGCGCCAGATACACCGCCAGCGTGGTCATGGAGGCCACGGACACGGTCAGCAGATCAACCCCGAGCGACCCCGTCGGCGCCGCGCCCGCGAAGGTCAGCGCCAGCGCGAACAGCGTCATCAGCGCGGTGGCCATGGCCAGCCATCGGTTGCGCCGCGCGATGCGCAGCTCGACATGCGCGATTGCCAGAACCCGGTTCAGCATGGGCGACGCTCCTGCGAATAATGGCGGTAAAGGTCCTCGAGGCTCGGCGGCGTCATCTCCATGTCGGCGACCAGCGGCCCCAGCGCGGCGATGCGGCCCAGACAGGCCATTTTTTCGCCAGGGGCGCAGATCAGGTCCAGCGAGGCGCCGTTCACCCGCCGCCCGCCGAGCCGCGCGAACACCTCGTCGCCGGCGCCGGCCCGGGCCTTCAGGCGGATGCGGATCGGCAGCGCGGCGCCGGCGCGCAGGTTCGACAGCGTGTCATTGGCCACCAGCCGGCCCTTGCGCAGGATGGCGATGCGGTCGGTGCGCGCCTCCATCTCGGTCAGCGCGTGCGAGGCGATCAGCACCGCCGCCCCCTGCGCCGCCATTTCGTCGATGATCGCGTAAAGATCGTGGCGCGACACCGGGTCGAGCCCGCTGGTGGGTTCGTCCAGCAGCGCCACGCGCGGGCGCCCCAGCAGCGCCTGCGCCAGGCCCAGCCGCTGGCGCATGCCCTTGGACCAGCCGCCGATGCGCCGGTCGGCGGCGTCCGCCAGCCCGACGCGGGCCAGCAATGGCGCCGCGGCGCTGGCCGGTTCGCCGGCCAGCCGGGCGAAAAGCGTCAGCTGTTCGCGCCCGGTGAGCGCGCGGTGAAAGGCCACCGCCTCGGGCAGATAGGCGGTGGCGGCGCGCGCCGCGGCCCCGCCGGGCGCGGCGCCGGCCACCTCGATGCGCCCGGAATCGGGGCGCAGCAGCCCGAGGATCAGCTTGATCAGCGTCGATTTCCCGGCGCCGTTATGGCCCAGCAGCGCCAGGCGCTCGCCGGGGCGCAGGGTCAGGCTCACCTCGTCGAGCGCCGCGACGCCGTTGAAATCCTTGCGCAGGGCTTCGATGGTCAGGGGCGATGTCGCGTCGGTCATGACTGGCCTCCGGTTGCGGGGCGCGCGGCCCCGGGCCACGCCGGCACGGCGATCTCCACCGGGCGCATCAGCGGCGCGCTGTCGATGACGCCGCCCGGCAGCAGCGCCGGAAACGCCGACTGCGCCCAGCGGATCAGCTGCACCGCGGGGGATCCGAGCAGCAGCTTCGCCGCCGGCTGGGTCCACAAGACATGATCCATGGCGTCGTTGGGGCGGTAGGGCATGTCCGCGACGCCGTCGCCGTCCACGTCGAAGGCGGCGAAATCGCTCCAGTAATTGCCGCGCCCGTCGCTTGACCATTCCAGCCAGCGCGCGCCGACGTATTTCACCTGCGTGCGATTGCCGACGAAGGCGTTGCCGGCGATGGCGTTGCGTTCCGACCCGGCGGTGAAATGGATGCCGATGGCGCAGCCTTCGAAGCGGTTGCCGACAATGCGGTTCTTGTGGGCGTTGTAGAAGAAGGCGCAGCGATTGGCGCCGTTTCGCACCAGATTGCCGGTGATCTCGGACTGGGTGGCGTAGTTGAGCATGATCCCGTGTTCGCGATCGCCGATCGAGACGTTGTTCGCGATGCGCATGCGCTTGGAGAACATCAGCGCATAGCCCAGATCATTGCCGATCGACAGGTTGCCCGAGACCTCGCTGTCATTGGCGTACATGTAGTGGATGGCGAAGCGCAGGTCGCGAAACCGGTTGTCGCGAAAGGCGTTGTTGCGCGAGGTGTTGACGAAGATCCCGTCGCGGCCCCAGCGGATGTCGTTGCGTTCGACCCGCGCGCCGGGGGCGTTCCAGACATAGACCCCGTTGCCCCGGTCGTTGACGCGATGGTCGCGCCGCCCCTCGATGACGTTGCCCATGACCCGCGCGTCGCGCGCGCCGTGCACGTTGACCCCGTAGAGATTGCCGATCAGCCGGTTGTCCCGGACCACGGCGCGCAGGGCGGTCTTGGCCAGCGTCACCCCGGAATCGACGGTTTCGTGCGAATCGCCGGACCCGGCGATGATCAGCCCGCGCAGGGTCACGTCGGGCGCGGCCACGGTGACGACGCTGCCGACGCGCGCGCCGGTCAGTTCGGCGACCCCGCCCCCGTCGAGCGTCAGGGGGCGGTCGATGACGATGCCCCCCCGATGCCGCCCCGCCGCCAGGCGCAGGACGTCGCCGTCCCGCGCCTGCGCCAGGGCGTTGGCCAGCGCGCCCGGTTCGGCCGCCACCATGCGCTCCGCCGCCGCCAGCGGCGGGACGGACAGCGCCAGCAGGATGGCGGCGAGGACCCGGACGCGCCGCATGGTCAGGCGCCCCGCGGCTCGACCAGCATGCGGCCGCGCATCTCCATGTGCAGCGCATGGCAGAACCACTGGCAGTAGAACCAGTGCACGCCGGGACGTTCGGCGATGAAGGTCACCGAGGCGGTGGCCTGCGGCGCCACCTCCATGGCCACGCCGAAATTGGCCATGGTGAAGCCGTGGGTCAGGTCGTCGATGTCGTCGATGTTGGTGATGTAGATCGTCACCTCGTCGCCCTGCCTGACCGTGAACTTCTCCAGGCTGAAGGTCGGCGCGCTCGACGCCATGTAGACGCGCACCTTGTTGCCGTCGCGGATGGGTTCGTCGGCGCCTTCCTCCAGATCCACGCCGTCGGCCCTGGCCTGGGCCACGGCCTCCGCGAACATGGGATCGTCGCGTTTCCACAGCACGTCCGGGTTCACCTTGGAGCGGTGCACGATGATGCAGTCATGGGGCTCGGCGAAGGTCGGGCCGTCATGCACCAGCTTCATCTCGTCGCCCGAGATGTCGATCAGCTGATCGTTCTCGGGCTTCAGCGGCCCCACGTTCAGGAACCGGTCCTTGGAGAACTTGTTGAGCGAGACCAGCCATTTGCCGTCGGCTTCCCTGGTTTCGCCCATGGAGGTGTGGTTGTGGCCCGGCTGGTAATGCACGTCCAGCTTGGAATGGATCGGGTCCACGTCTTCGCCCGCATAGGCGCGGATCGCCTTGTCCACGTCCCATTTCACCACCTGGCTGTCGAGGAACAGCGTGGTGTAGGCGAAGCCGCGATTGTCGAACGCGGTGTGCAGCGGCCCGAGGCCGAGCTGCGGTTCGGCGACGATGCAGGACCGCGGGTCGGCGTCATCGGCGAACAGCGCGTCCACCTTGGTCACGTCGATCACCGAGACCGTGGGCGACAGCTTGCCGTTGATCATGATGTGCTTGCCGTCGGGCGAGGCGTTGACCCCGTGCGGCGAATTGGGGATCGGCACGTAGCGGGTGTATTTCGACCCCTTGCGCCCGTCGAGCACCCGAACGCCGTTCAGCATCTGCCCGTCGCCCGCCGCGACCCCGGCCTCGATGGCCTTGAGGTTGAAGACCACCACGTGGTCCATCTCGGATTCCGTCATCTCGGCCAGGTTCATGCCCATTTCCGAGTTGTAGGAGGTCGAGAAGGCGTATTTGCCCTGATAGTCGCAATCGGTGTTGTCGAGGTTGCCGCTGACGATCACCTGCCAGGCGACCTTCATCTCGTCGCCATCGACGGCGGTGAAGATGCAGACGTATTCGCCGGGCTCGTCGAGGATCTTGCCGTCATTGACCAGCGGCGCCTCGTGTTCGCCATTGGCGAAGATGTAGCCGGTGCGCGGGAATTTCTGCGGGCGCAGGCCGTGGATGTCGTTGGCGTTGGGGATCTCGATGATCTTGTCGCATTTCATCACGTCGCAGCGCACCCGGGCGACGCGGGTGTTGGCCTTGTCGTTCATGAACAGATAGCGCCCGTCATAGACGCCGTCGGTGAAGGACATGTGCGGGTGATGCAGGTCGCCGTTGTCGTAGGTCTTCTTGCCCTGCGCGGCCAGATAGGCCCTGGTTTCGGGCAGCAGGCCCTCGGTGAGGATCTTCATCGATTCATTGGTCTGCCCCCAGCCGGTGGCCGAGCAGCGGTTGAACACCGGCACGCGCATCAGTTCGCGCATCGACGGCACGCCCATGATGCGCAGCTCGCCGGACTGGCCCGAGGACCAGAAGCCGTAGTATTCGTCGAGTTCGCCGGGCTTCAGCGCCACGGCGTCGCCCGAGGCCTGCGCCGCGGTGGCGCCCACGGCCACCGCGCCGGCGGCCGTCGAGGCCAGCAGCGCGCCGCCCGCCGACACGCCGAACATCTCGCGGCGGGTCACGTTCAGGGTCTTGGTTTCGTCAGACATCGTTTCCTCCATTCGTGGATCGGCATTGGTCTGGTCGGTCGCCGCCGCCCGCGCCCGGCGGGTCAGGCGGCGGGTTTGTCGTTGGTTCCGGTCGGGTCGGGCGCGGCGGCGGTCCGCCTGCCCGCCAGCGCGCTGTCCAGCGCCCCGCCGCTGACCTTGGCGCTCCTGGCCTGGGCCGCGCGGCGCTTGAGCTGGCGGATCACCACCGGGCATTTGGCGTCGGACTGGTAGAGCACCTGGCAATGCAGGCAGTTGATGCATTCGTTGGGGTTGATTTCCCCCGTGGGGTGGATCGCCTGCACCGGACATTCATGGGCGCAGGTCTGGCAGGGGCTGCCGCAGTCGCGATAGCGCTTCAGCCAGTCGAACATGCGCAGCCGCGCCGGGATCGCCAGCGCCGCGCCCAGCGGGCACAGGTAGCGGCAATAGAAGCGCTCCACGAACAGCCCGGCCAGCAGCAGCAGCGCGGCGAACAGCACGAAAGGCCAGGCGCGGGCGAATTTCAGGATGATCGCGGTCTTGAAGGGTTCGACCTCGGCATAGGTCTCGGCCAGCGGAATGGATGCCAGCGACACCCCGAACAGCCCCAGGAAGATCATGTATTTCAGCGGCCAGAGCCGTTCGTGCAGCCCCCAGGGCAATTCCCATTGCGGCACGCGCAGGGCCCGCGCGACGCGGTTGGTCAGTTCCTGCAGCGCGCCGAAGGGGCAGAGCCAGCCGCAATAGGCGCCCCGCCCCCAGAACAGCAGCGAGGCGGCGACCGCGAACCACAGGATGAACACCAGCGGGTCGAGCAGGAAGGCGTCCCAGGAAAATCCGCTGACCAGCGATCCCGCCAGCGCCATCAGATTGACCACCGAAAGCTGCGCGTTGGCGTACCAGCCGAGGAACGCCAGCGTCACGCTCAGGAACCCCATGCGGAACCAGAACACCGCGCGTTCGTTGCGGGTGAGCTGGTGCTGGAAGAAGAACACCCCGGTCAGCACCAGCAGCATCGCCACGAGCCCGGCGATCTCCGCCTGCCGGTCGCGCCAGATCCGCTGCCACAGCGCCGCCTTGGCGGCGGCCTCCTCCTCGCTTTCGCTCAGGCCCGGGCCCGCGGGCGCGGGGGCCAGCGGCGCCAGATGCGCCTCCGGCAGCCGGTAGCCCAGATCGAAGGTCAGGAAGCTTTTCCGCACCGGCCCCACGGGGCGATTGACCAGCAGCTGCAGGCGCCAGGGCGCCGCCGGGTCAAAGCCCGACTCCGCCGGGATCCTGAACAGGTCGATCTCGGTGAAGCTCGGCGCGCCGCTGGCCGCCAGCCCGCCCAGGCGGCGGTGCTGCTTGTCGAAGAACCGCACCGACACGTCGCCCTGAATCAGCTGGATGCGGTCGAAGATGCCGCCGCGCACATAGCCCGAACCCTTGAACGAATAGCGCCCGCGCCCGAGCACGAGGATCGCCTGCTCGCCGTCCTTGAGCCAGTCGCGCAGATTCTGGTATTCGGCTTCGCCCAGCAGCGTCAGGCCGATGGAGGGCGCGCTGACCAGCGCCGCGCGCATGTCGATGAACAGGTCGGTGTCAGGGCCTTTTTCCGGCCGCGCCGCGGCGCGGGCATCGCCCGAATCCGCGAAGGCGGCGTTGATCTGACCCACGTCGAGCGACAGCCCCCGCACCGACCCGTCCCCCGCCAGCGTCTGCCAGTCCGAGATCACCCGGCGCGCCGGATCGATCTCGCGGCGCGGGCCGGTGGCCTGCACCGCCGCGAGCCCGCCCAGCCCCAGCGCGCGCGCCACCTTCAGCCCGGCGCGCACGATGGAATCGTCGATCACCATCACCGTCACCGTGGCGCCCGATATGATGTCGAGGTCATGGGCCGACCCGCCCGCCGCCGCCTCGGCCTTCAGATCGAGCCCGGCATAGCCCTTGATCAGGCGGCGCACCTTGGATTCGGGGATGCCGATCAGCACGATCGGCTCGGAATGCTTCACCAGCTTGACGCCGGTCAGCAGCGCGTCGGGATCGATCGCCGCGACCACGTAGATCGGCTTGCCGGAATAACCGGTGGCGC
Source organism: Oceanicella sp. (assembly GCF_056449545.1). Taxonomy (NCBI): domain Bacteria; kingdom Pseudomonadati; phylum Pseudomonadota; class Alphaproteobacteria; order Rhodobacterales; family Paracoccaceae; genus Oceanicella; species Oceanicella sp. Next base: position 32,746 of record NZ_JBWOMN010000085.1, read on the forward strand.
CGACGAAATCGGTGTTCAGGAACGCCCAGGCCACGGTTTCGCCGGCCTTCAGCACCGGGGCGACGGCGACATCCTCGCGGATCGGGCCGAAAGCGGTGGCGCCGGGGGCCAGGTCGCCGGGCTCGACCTTGGCGAGGAACCGGGCGAGATCGGCGGCGCGCGCGTCCTGCGGCGCGGCCAGGGCGCTCAGCAGCGCCGCCAGAAAGGTCAGAACGAACGCGATGGGAAAGCGTGGGCTCAAGGGAGATCCTCCGAAACTGCGGGGGCAACCTGATGGATTCGCCGCGCCGCCGCCTTGACTATCGTTAAGCCGCGCCGCCGCCGCGCCGGGGGACACCCCCAAGCTCGGCCCCGGGTTTCCGCGGCGGCGTCAGTCTTTCGTCATCGCCGCGACTGTCGCCCCGCATGGCCGGCGGCGCGGCTATTTCGCGCCGCCGGCGGGGGCTGCGGGCGGCGCGGGGGGGGGCGCGGCATTCTTCGCGGGGGGCCTCGCCGCGGGCGGGGCGCGCCGGGCGCGGGCCAGCCGGTTCTTGAGCACGGTGCAGGCGGTTTCGTCATGGTAGATGGTCTGGCAGCGCAGGCACAAAATGCATTCGTTGGGATTGATCCGCCCCAGCGGGTCGATGGCGCCGACGGTGCATTCGCGTTCGCACAGCCGGCATTCGCGCCCGCATTGGGGCCGCCGGTTCAGCCAGTCGAACAGCTTAAGCTTGGCCGGGATCGCCAGGGCCGCGCCCAGCGGACACAGGTAACGGCAGTAGAAGCGTTCGATGAACAGCCCCGCCCCCAGCACCGCCGCCACGAACAGCAGGAACGGCCACGCGCGCATGAAGCGCAGCGAAATCGCGGTCTTGAAGGGTTCGACCTCGGCGACCTTCAGCGCCAGATCCATGGAATAGAAGGACAGCGCCAGAATCGCCACGAACAGCGTGTATTTCAGCGCCCAGAGGCGTTCCTGCACCACGAAGGGGATTTCGATCTGGGGCAGGCGGAAGCGGCGGGCGATCTGGTTGGTGATTTCCTGCAATGCGCCGAAGGGGCAGAGCCAGCCGCAATAGACCCCGCGCCCCCAGAACAGCAGCCCCAGCCCGACGAAGCTCCACAGCATGAACACCAGCGGCTCGATCAGGAAGGTTTCCCAGTGGAACCCCGACAGCAGCGATTGCAGGAAGGCCACCACCTGCACCACCGACAATTGCGCGCCGGCGATCCAGCCGAGCCAGACCAGCGTCACGCTCAGATACCCGATGCGCACCCCGCGCCACAGCTTCGGGCGGCGCACGAAGCTTTCCTGGAAGAACAGCATGGCGGCCAGCGTCGCCAGCATCGCCGCCACGCCGACGATCTCCACGCGCTTGCGCTGCCAGGCCGACACCCAGAGCGGCGCGGCCTCGGGCAGCGCCGACGCCGCCAGCAGGAACCGGGCGGGCAGGGCGTAGTCCAGCGCCACGGTCATCGAAACCGGGTCCCCGGCGGTCCTGCGCGTCGCCGTCACCTCGACCGTGAAGGGCCGGGCGGGGTCGAAGCGGTCGCCGGGCAGGCGGAACAGGCTGATTTCCTTGAAATCGGGCGCCCCGGCGGCGCGCAGCCTGGGGATGCGCTGGTAGTCTTCCTTGCGCAGGACGAAGACCTCGTCGCCCTGACGCACGCGGATGCGGTCGAACACCCCGGTCCTGCGCCAGTTGAGCCCGCGATGCGACTGCAACCCGCGCGAGGCCGCCAGCAGCGCCGAATCCCCCGGCGCCAGCCCGGCCAGCGCCCGCGTGTAGTCGAATTGACCGAGCAGGTTGCGCCCGATGCTCGGCGGGTCGAGCAGCGCCGCCCACAGTTCGATGAATGCGCCGTCCCCCGTGGGCGGCGGCGGCTTCGCCCCCGCCAGCGCCGCCGCGGCCTGATCCAGCGTCACCGTGACCGAGGCCAGCGCCCCGGCCCCGACCAGCGCCTCCCAGGACATGGGTTCGAACCGCGCCCGGTCCACCCGCGCCCCGCCGCCGGCGCCCCGGGCCAGCGCCAGCGCGCGGGCGGTGCGCAGGATGGCGTCGCGGATCACCCCGGTCGACACCGTGGCCCGGGCGATCACGTCGGGCAGGTCGTCGCGCGCCTCCAGATCCACGGGCCGCGCGCGGGTCAGATCGACGCCGGCGAACCCGTTCACGTAGCGCGCGATGTCGGCGGTGGAGATGCCCAGCGTCAGGATCGGTTCGTTATGGCGAATCAACCGGGCGCCGGCGATCCGCCCCTCCGGCGTCACCGCGACCAGCACGTCGATGGGCCGCCCGGAATAGCCCAGCGAGCGGGCAATTTCCCAGGTCGACGCGATATGCCCCAGCGGCCCTTCCGCCGTGTCCGCCGACCAGCCGGGGACGTCGCCCGCCTCGCGGATGACCCGCACCGGCCCGGCGACGCCGAACAGTTCGGCGGCCAGCGCCGCGTCGACCTCGGGGACCGGCGCCTCGGTCTGGAACCCGCCGCCGGTCGCCGCCCCCGCCGCCCGGGCCGAACCGCCCGCCATCAGCGCCGCCGCCGTCAGCGCCAGCGCAAAGACCAGCGCAAAGACCGGGGCGCGGCTGGCAGGAACGGGGGCCGGGGCTGAAGCAGGGGCCGGGGCCCGGATCATGGCCCGGATCATGGCCGGGAGGCGAATGGCGCGCATGGGACACTCCGCTGGTTTCGCGCGGACCATGCCGCGCGCGCCCCGCAATCGCCTTAACGAAAGTCAAGGCGCGCGGGCGGGGCCGGGGTCATCTTCCCCTCGCCTCACCAGCGCAACGGAGAAACCCGGCATGAAAACCATCCGCGACTTTCGGAGGCTTGCGCTCTCAGCGAGCATGGCGCTTCCGATGGCTTTCGTCGCTTCCGGAGTCTCGGCCCAGGACAAGCCTGCAAGCCACGGAGACACACCGGCCGCGGCCTATCAGCCAAGCATGACCACCCTCGGCCAGATCAACGTCGAGATCCCCGGCCGCAAGCCCGGCGATCCGGTGATCACGCCCTCTGAATTCCAGAAGGCCAGCACGATCTATTTCGAACGCTGCGCGGGCTGCCACGGCGTCCTGCGCAAGGGCGCGACGGGCAAGCCCCTGACCACCGACATCACCCGCGAGAACGGTTTTGAATATCTGAGGGATTTCATCACCTACGGGTCGCCGGGCGGCATGCCCAACTGGGGCACCAGCGGCAATCTCAGCGAGGAAGACGTGGACCTGATGGCCCGCTACCTGCTGATCGAGCCGCCGCAGCCGCCGGAATTCGGCATGGCCGAGATGCTCAAGACCTGGAAGGTCTTCGTCAGCCCCGATCAACGCCCGACCAGGAAGATGAACGACTGGGATCTCGACGGGCTGTTCTCGGTCACCCTGCGCGACGCCGGTCAGATCGCGCTGATCGACGGGTCCAGCTACGAGATCCGCACCATCATCGACACCGGCTACGCGGTGCACATCTCGCGCATTTCCGCCTCGGGGCGGTATCTGTTCGTGATCGGGCGCGACGCGCTGGTCAACATGATCGACCTGTGGATGGAGACCCCGGCCACCGTCGCCCAGATCAAGATCGGCGCCGAGGCGCGTTCGGTCGAGACCTCCAAATTCGAGGGCTACGAGGACAAATACGCCATCGCCGGGGCCTACTGGCCGCCGCAATACGTGATCATGGACGGCGACACGCTGGAGCCGAAGAAAATCGTGTCCACCCGCGGCATGATCTATGATTCGCAGGAATACCACCCCGAGCCCCGCGTGGCGGCGATCGTGGCCTCGCACTACCGGCCCGAATTCATCGTCAACGTCAAGGAAACCGGCAAGATCCTGCTGGTGGACTATTCGGACATCAAGAACCTGAAGACCACCGAGATCGAGGCCGAACGGTTCCTGCATGACGGCGGGTTCGACAGCACCAAGCGCTACTTCCTGACGGCGGCGAACGCCCGCGGCAAGATCGTGGTCATCGACACCAAGGAAGACACGCTGACCGCGATCCTGGAAAGCGGCGGCGAGGTGCCCCATCCGGGGCGCGGGGCCAACATCATGCACCCGACCTTCGGGCCGGTGTGGGTGACCTCGCATCTGGGCGACGAATCGGTGGCGCTGATCGGCACCGATCCCGAAGGCCACCCGGATCAGGCCTGGAAGCTGGTTCAGCAGCTCGAAGGCCTGGGCGGCGGGTCGCTGTTCGTGAAATCGCATCCCAGGTCGAACCACCTTTACGTGGATGCGCCGCTGAACCCCGATGCGGAGGTCTCGGCCTCGGTCGCGGTGTTCAACATCGACGAACTGGGCGTCGACGAGCCGCAGTTCACGGCGCTGCCGATCGGCGAATGGGCCGGCATCGCCGAGGGCCAGCCCCGTGTGGTGCAGGGCGAATTCAACATGGCCGGCGACGAGATCTGGTTCTCGGTCTGGAACGGCAAGTCCCAGGAATCGGCCATCGTCGTGGTTGACGACAAGACGCTGGAGCTCAAGCACGTGATCAAGGACAAGCGCCTGATCACGCCGACGGGCAAGTTCAACGTCTACAACACCCGCAACGACGTCTACTGATCCGCGTCCCTTGACGCGCATTGCGAAGGGCGGTCCGCCCGCCCTTCGCGCCCCAAGCCTTCCCAGCCCATTTCCAGTTCACAGCCTCGCGAGGGAGACCGACATGCTCAAACGGGGACGCGTGTTTCTGATCGGCGCCGGGCCCGGCGACCCGGACCTGCTGACGCTGAAGGCGGTGCGCGCGCTCGGTCGCGCGCAGGCGGTGGTCCATGACCGGCTGGTGTCGGACGCGGTGCTGGCGCTGTCGCCCCGCGGCGCGCGGATGATCGACGTGGGCAAGGCGCCCGGGCGCCACCCGGCGCCCCAGGCGCGCATCAATGAAATTCTCGTGGATCTGGGGCGTCAGGGCCTGACCGTGGCGCGCCTGAAGGGGGGCGATCCCTTCATATTCGGGCGCGGCGCCGAAGAGGCCGAGGCGCTCGACGCCGCCGGCATCCCCGTCGAGATCATCCCCGGCATCACCGCCGCCCAGGGCGCCGCCGCCGCCGCGCGGGTGCCGCTGACCCATCGCGGGCTGGCCGGCGGCGTGCGCTACCTGACCGGGCATCGTCAATGCGACGCGCCGCTGAATCACGACTGGGCCGGGCTGGCCGACCCGGCCACCACGCTGGTGGTCTACATGGGCGCGGCCAATATCGCCGAGATCGCCGCGCGGCTCATCGCCCATGACATGCCCGCCGACCTGCCGGTGCTGGCGGTGGCCTCGGCCACAACGCCCGCCGAACAGCGGCTGACGTCGACCCTGGCGCGCATCGGCGCCGCGGCCGGGGCGGCGCGGCTCGACGGCCCGGTGCTGTTCATCATCGGACATGTGGCGGCGCTGCATCGCGAATTGCCGCTGGCGGCGCTGATCGCCCAGCCGGCGCCGCTGGGCGAGGCCGCCTGTGCCTAGGTCCTTCGGTCTGGTCCTGATCGCCGCGCTCGCCGCCCTGCCCGGGGCCGGCGCGGCGCAGGACGGCGCCCGCGCCGCGGCGCTGGAACGGCTGGTGCGCCAGGATTGCGGATCCTGCCACGGCATGACCCTCAAGGGCGGGCTGGGGCCGGACCTGCGCGCCGAGACCCTCGCCGGCACGCCGCCCGAGACCCTGCGCGCGATCATTCTCGACGGCGTGCCCGGCACCGCGATGCCGCCCTGGCGCCCGCTGATGAGCGAAGACGACGCCGCCTGGATCGCCCGATACCTGCTGAAAGGAGACCAGCCATGACCCCCGCCGGGTTCTCGCGCCGCGCCGCGCTGGCGCTGATCGGCGCCGCGCCGCTGGCCGCGCCCGTCAAGGCCGCGCAAACGCCCGATTGCGCGCCGCTGCGCGCCACCGGCGACATGGGCGTGGCGGTGGAGCGGGCCACGGGGTCGCTGCTGATCCTGGATCGCTCCGAACGCGCCGCCATCGGGCGGGTCGAGGGGCTGGGCGACCTGTCCCACGCCACCGCGGTCTATTCGCCCGACGAACGCTTCGCCTATGTGTTCGGGCGCGACGGCGGGCTGAGCAAGGTGGACATCCTGGCCCAGACCGTCGCGAAGCGGATCCTGCAGTCGGGCAACGCCATCGGCGGCGCGATCTCCGACGACGGCAGGCTGGTGGCGGTGTCCAACTACACCCCCGGCGGCGTGCGGGTGTTCGACGCCGACAGCCTCGCCCCCGTCGCCGACATCCCCACGCAGTCGAAAACCATCGGGCTGGTGGACGCGCCGGGGCGGCGATTCGCGTTCACGCTCTGGGACAAGGGCGAGACCTGGATCGCGGATTTCGCCCGGGGCGGCGCGCCCGAGATCACCCGCATCCCCGGCATCGGGCGCAATCCCTATGACGCGCTGATCACCGGCGACGGGCGGCGCTACATCGCCGGGCTGTTCGGCGAGGACGGGCTGACCGCGCTTGACCTGTGGGATCCCGAGCCGGTCCCGCAGCGCATCCTGCCCGGATACGGGCGCGGCGAGGCGCCGCTGCCGGTCTACAAGATGCCCCATCTCGAAGGCTGGGCCCAGGCCGGCGACCGCTTCGTCCTGCCCGCCGTGGGCCGGCACGAGGTGCTGTGGATCGACGCCCGCGATTTCCGCGAACTGGGGCGCACGAAGACCCACGGCCAGCCGGTCTTCGCGGTGGCGCGCCCCGGCGGACGCCAGGTCTGGGTGAATTTCGCGCATCCGCTGAACGACACGGTGCAGGTGATCGACGCGGCCTCGGGCGAGGTGATCCACACCCTGACCCCGGGCCCCGCGGTGCTGCACATGGAATTCGCGCCGCGCGGGCAGGAGGTCTGGATCTCGGTGCGCGACGAAAACCGCATCGACGTCCACGACACCGCCACATTCGAGAAACTCGCCGAAATCCCGGCGAAAACCCCGTCGGGGATCTTTTTCACCGCGCGCGCGCATCGCATAGGGCTCTGAACATGGCCGTCACCCTCGACCCCACGGATCGCGCGCTGCTTGACGGATGGCAGCGGGACTTCCCGCTGACCCCCCGCCCCTTCGCCGAGATCGCCGCGGCGCTGGACCTGACCGAGACCAACGTCATCGAGCGCCTGCGCCGGCTGCGCGGGGTGGGCGCGGTCAGCCGGGTGGGCGGGGCGCTGCGCCCCGGCGCGGCGGGGGCGAGCACGCTGGCCGCCCTGTCGGCGCCGGAATGGCGCATCGACGAGATCGCCGAGATCGTCGGGGCCGAGCCGGGGGTCAATCATTCCTACCTGCGCGAAAACGACTGGAACATCTGGTTCGTGGCCACCGGCCCGGATCGCGCGCATGTGGACGCGGCGCTGGACAGGATCCGCGCCAACACCGGGCTTCAGGTGCTTGACCTGCGGCTGGTGCGCCCGTTCAACGTCGATCTGGGCTTCGCGCTGGACGGGTCGGGCCGGCCCTTGCCGCAGGCCCGCCCGGCGCCGGCGCGCGACGCCCTGCAGCCGGGGGATCGCGAGATCCTGCAGGCGATGTCGAGCGGGCTCGACCTGGTCGCCGCGCCGTTCCGGGCGCTGGCCGAGACCCTGGGCCGGCCCGAATCCGACATCCTGTCGCGTATCGCGCAGCTGTCGGCGGCGGGCGTGCTGTCGCGCGTTGGCGTCATCGTGCGGCATCGCGCGCTGGGCTGGCGGTCCAACGCCATGGTGGTCTGGCAGGCGCCCGACGACGACATCGAACGCGCGGGGCTGGCGCTGACAGCCGCGCCGGGCGTGACGCTGTGCTACCAGCGCAGCCCGGCGCCCGGGGTCTGGCCCTACAATCTTTATTGCATGATCCACGCGCGCAGCCGCCGCGAGGCGATGGACGCGCTCGACCTGGCGCGCCGTCGCGCCGGGCTCGAGGACGCGCCCCACCAGGTGCTGTTCAGCGTGCGCTGCTTCAAGCAGATCGGCGCGCTGGTGGCGCTGAAAGCCGGAGCGCCCGCATGACCCGCCGCCCCGATCCCGCGCGCCCCGATCCCGTGCGGCTCGACGCCGCGGACCGCGCCATCGTCAACGCGCTGCAGGAAGGCTTTCCGCTGACCCCGCGCCCCTATGCCGACGCCGCCGCGGCGCTGGGGCTGAGCGAATCCGACCTGATCGCCCGCCTGAAGCGCCTGCGCGAAACCCGCGTCATCACCCGCTTCGGGCCGTTCTACGACGCGGCGGCGCTGGGCGGCGCGTTCTGCCTATGCGCCATCGCCGCGCCGCAAGCCCGCTTTGACGAGGTCATGACCAAAGTCAATGCGCATCCGGAGGTGGCGCATAATTATCAGCGCGCGCATCGGCTCAACATGTGGTTCGTGCTGGCGACGGAAACCCCCGGCGCCATCGCCGCCACGGCGGACGCGATCGAAACGGAAACCGGGCTCGCGGTGCTGCGCTTTCCGAAGCTCGCGGAATTCTTCATCGGCTTCAGGGTGGCGGCATGACCATCGACGCAACGGATCGCAGGATCATCGCCGCCACGCAGGCGGGGCTGCCGCTGACCCCGGCGCCCTATGCCGCGGTGGCCGCCGATCTGGGGCTGGACGAAACCGACGTGATCGCCCGCATGGCCGCCATGCAGGCGCGCGGCGCGATCCGCCGCATCGGCGTCGCGCCCAATCACTACGCGCTGGGCATGACCGCCAACGGCATGACCGTCTGGGATGTCGACGACGCGCGGGCGATGGATCTGGGCGCCAGGACCGGCGCGCTGGATTTCGTGTCCCATTGCTATCTGCGCCCGCGCGCCCTGCCCGACTGGCCCTACAACCTGTTCGCCATGGTCCATGGCGCCGACCGCGCCGAGGTCGAGGCCAAGCGCGCGATCATCGCCGACCTGCTCGGCGACGCGTGCCGCGCCGGCGACACGGTCTATTCGACCCGGATCCTGAAAAAAGCCGGGCTTCGGCTTCGCAGCGAAGGAGCGCGCTGATGTTTCGCCTCACTCAGTACATGCGCCAGCTGGTGCGGCCGACCCCGGTTCGCGCGCGGCGCGACGGCCCGGTGAAGCCGGTGGTGATCTGGAACCTCACGCGGCGCTGCAACCTGCGTTGCCGGCATTGCTACACCGTGTCGGCGGATGTGGATTTTCCCGGCGAGCTGACCCATGCCGAGGCCATGGCCGTGCTGGAGGATCTGGGCGAATTCCGCATCCCGGCGCTGATCCTGTCGGGCGGCGAGCCGCTGGCGCGGCGCGACATGTTCGAGATCGCCGCGCGCGCCCGGCAGATGAAGCTGCATCTGGCGCTGTCCACCAACGGCACCGGCATCGTCGGGGCCATGGCCGACAAGGTGGCGGCGGCGGGGTTCGATTACGTGGGCATTTCGCTGGACGGCATCGGCGCCACCAATGACTGGTTCCGCGGCCAGACCGGGGCCTTCGACATGGCGCTGGCCGGGGTGCGGGCCTGTCGCAAGCGCGGCGTCAAGGTGGGGCTGCGCTTCACGCTGACCGAGGCCAACGCCGATCAGTTGCCGGACCTGCTGAAGCTGGCGGGCGACGAGGGCGTGGACAAGTTCTACCTGTCGCATCTGGTCTATGCCGGGCGCGGCGACAAGCATCGCGGCGACGACGCCAGCTGGGCGCGGTCGCGCCGCGCCATGGATCTGCTGATCGAGCGCGCCTGGGACGCGGCGCGGAACGACAAGCCGCTCGACATCGTCACCGGCAACAACGACGCCGACGCGGTGTATTTCCTGCAATGGGCGGCGCGGCGGTTCTCCGCCGACAAGGTGGCGCATCTGCGCGCGCATCTGGAATCCTGGGGCGGCAATTCCGCCGGGGTCGGGGTCGCCAATATCGACACGCAGGGCAAGGTGCATCCCGACACCTACTGGTCCGACTACACCATCGGCGACGTGCGCGAGACGCCGTTTTCGCGGCTGTGGACCGGCGAGGACCCCATGCTGGCGCAATTGCGGCTGCGCCCGCGGCCGTTGAAGGGCCGCTGCGGCGCCTGCGCCTACAAGAAGACCTGCGGCGGCAACACCCGCATCCGGGCGCTGCAACTGACCGGCGATCCCTGGGCCGAGGATCCGGCCTGCTACATGAGCGACGCCGAAATCGGCGTCGCCGCGGACGCCGAAGCGGCGCCGCGGCTCACCGTCACCCCGTTTCGCGGAAAATCCCATGACCCTGCGCATCGTTTCCAGTAGCGCGCTGATCGTCCTTCTGTCGCTGTCCGCCGCGGTCGCGCAGGCGGCGGCGGACGCGAAGGCGATCTACGCGACCCGATGCGCGTCATGCCACGGGGCGACGCGGCTGGGCGGGACCGGTCCGGCGCTGATCCCCCAATCCCTGCGCCGGATGCGCGGCCCGAAAATCGCCGCGGTGATCGCCGAGGGGCGCGTCGCCACGCAGATGCCCGGCTTCGCGGATCGCCTTGACGCGGCGCAGATCGCGGCGCTCGCCGACTACCTCGCGACGCCGCTCGACAGCATCCCGCCATGGGGCGCGGCCGAGATCGACGCCAGCCGCATCCTCAACCCCGACTACGTGGCCGCCGAGGCGCCGGTGTTCGACGCCGATCCGCTCAACGTGTTCCTGGTGGTGGAGACCGGCGACCACCATGTCAGCGTGCTCGACGGCGACAGGTTCGAGGTCATGGACCGCTTCCCCACCCCCTTCGCGGTGCATGGCGGACCGAAATTCACCCCGGACGGGCGCTACGTGTTCATCATGTCGCGCGACGGCTGGGTGCAGAAATACGATGTCTGGAGCCTGTCGGAGGTCGGCCGCGTGCGCGCCGGGCTCAACAGCCGCAACATCGCCATATCCAGGGACGGCAAGCATCTGGCGGTGGCCAATTACCTGCCGCGCACGCTCACCATCCTGTCCACGCGCGACCTGAGCGTGGAGCGGGTGTTCGAGGTGATCGCCCGCAACGGCGCCCGGTCCCGCGTGTCCGCCGTCTATCAGGCGCCGCCGCGCGACAGTTTCATACTGGCCCTGAAGGACGCTCCGGAAATCTGGGAAATCGCCACCGATCCCGCGGCCGATCCGGTCTATGAGGGGTTCGTGCACAGCCGCGAGAAAGGCATGATCGAGGCGCTGCCCTCGTCCAGCGGCCTGTTCGCGCGCCGCCGCATCGAACTGTCCGAACCCATCGACGATTTTTTCTTCACCCCGGATTACCGCCACCTCGTGGGCACGGCGCGGGACGCGGCGCGCGGGGTGGTGGTGAACCTCAATGTCGGGCGCGAAATCGCCGAATTGCCGCTGCCGGGAATGCCGCATCTGGGCTCGGGCATTTCATGGACCATGAACGGGCGGCGGGTGATGGCCACCCCGCATCTGCGCGAGGCGCGGATCTCGGTGATCGACACCGCAAGCTGGACCATCGTCAGGACCATCGACACGCTGGGCCCCGGATTCTTCCTGCGCAGCCACGAGAATTCGCCCTATATCTGGGCCGGGGTGTTCTTCGGCCCCAACCGCGACGCCATGCACGTGATCGACAAGCAGACGCTGGAGATCGTGCGCACCCTGCGCCCGGTTCCCGGGGCCACCGTGGCGCATGTGGAATTCGACCGCACCGGGGAACACGCGCTGGTCAGCGTCTGGGAAGATGACGGCGCGGTCATCGTCTACGACGCAAGGACGCTTGAGGAAATCAAGCGCCTGCCCATGCGCAAGCCATCGGGGAAATACAATGTCTGGAACAAGATCAGCTTTTCCGAGGGCACCAGCCACTGAGCGCGGGGGCGGCGCCGGCGGATCGGGCGCGCCGGCGCCGCGGCCGGATCGGCAGGAGGGGCGCTGGCCGGTCTGGCGGCTGGCGGCGATGCTGTATCCGTTCGCGGCCGCCGCGGTGGCGATCAACCTGTTCATGTTCGGGCTGCTGGCGCGGCTCGCGGACTGGCCGTCGATTTCGCCCTGGACCGCGATCGCGCTCAGCGCGCCGCTGGGCGTGCCGGCGACCTGGTGGTGCGCCAGGCGGCTGCGCGCGCTGATGGACGAGGCCGACGGCTACGAATGAGCGGCCCTGCCCGCGTGCCGGGCCATGAAGCGGGCGATCTCCTGCGCCGTGGGGCGCTGGCCGGTGAAGGTTTCCACATAGGCGGGCATGCGATTCAGGCGCTCGGCCATGGGCTCCTCCACCATCATCGCGATGTAGCCGATCTGGGTGTAATAGACGGTGTGGGCGCGGATGTCGGCCTGCTCGGCGTCAAAGCCGAAACGGGCGAACATGGCGGCGATGGCGGCGATGCGCGTGCGATCCGCGTCCCGCAGGATGGCTTTCAGCTTCGGCGCGCTCTGGGCCCAGTTGCGGATGGCGAAATCCAGCCGCGCGTCGAACAGGTCGCGATCCACCCAACAGTCGAACAGGTTGAGCATCGCCTCGGACACGCTGTCGGCGTATCGCGCGGTCCGTTCCGCCAGATTGCCGGTGTTCTTGGCCTGCCAGCGCCGGATCAGCGCATCCAGCAGCGCCTCGCGATCCTCGAAATGCCAGTAGAAGCTGGTGCGCGACATCCCCAGCGTCTTGGCCAGCGGCATCACCTTCACCGATTCAACGCCGGAGGTCACCAGCAATTCGTAGGCGGCGTCGAGCCACAGATCCTCGGACCCCCGCCAGCCCCGCTGTCTTGTCGTCGTCATCGCATCCATGGCCCGCAGTTAGCAGGCGGGTCGGGCGAAGGCAAGATTATCGACATGCATGTCAATTTTATTGACATGCATGTCTCGGCGCCTGATCCTCCCGGCGCGCGCCTGTCGGATCAAGGCGGCGACAAGGGGGGATGAATGACGCAGCAAACCGCAACGGCCGGCGAGACCCGCGCGCCTGCACCCGCCATGCGGCGGGGGCGCGCGGCCAGGCGCGCCGCGCGCAAGGATGACGGCGGCCAGAACCGGCATCTGGAAACCCCGTTCATCACCCGCGGCATCCCGCCCTACGACCTGCTGGACGAGGAAAGCCTGCAGGGGATCGAGACCGCCGCCGAAACCATCCTCGCCGAGATCGGCATCGAGTTTCGCGACGACCCGGAAACCGTCGATCTGTTCAGGCGCGCCGGGGGGCGGGCGACGCCGGTGTCCGAGGCCGCCTGGAACATCCGCTTCGAACCCGGGATGATCCGCGAGATCCTGAAAACCGCCCCGGCGCGTTTCACCCAGCACGCCCGCAATCCGGCCAAATCTGTGGAGATCGGCGGCGATTCCATGGTGTTCGCCCCCGCCTACGGATCGCCCTTCGTGATGGATCTGGACGAAGGGCGGCGCTACGGCACGATCGCCGATTTCGAGAATTTCGTGAAGCTGGCGCAATCCTCGCCCTGGCTGCACCATTCCGGCGGCACCATCTGCGAACCCACCGACATCGCCGTCAACAAGCGCCATCTGGACATGGTCTACGCCCATATGCGCTATTCGGACCGGGCGTTTCTGGGGTCGATCACCGCGCCCGATCGGGCCGCCGACAGCGTCGAGATGTGCCGGATCCTGTTCGGCGAGGATTTCGTGGACCGGCATTGCGTGGTGATGGGCAATTTCAATTCGACCTCGCCGCTGATCTGGGACGGGGTGTCGACGCAGGGCATCCGCATCTACGCCGAGGCCGGGCAGGGCTCGATCCACCTGCCCTTCCTGCTCGGCGGCGCGGTGTCGCCGGTGACCATGCCCGGCGCGGTGGCGCAAAGTCTTGCCGAATCCATGACCGGCTGCGCGCTCACGCAACTGGTGCGCCCCGGGGCCCCGGCGATCCTGGCCTCGTTCCTGTCATCGCTGTCGCTGCGCAGCGGCTCTCCGACCTTCGGCACCCCGGAACCGGCGCTGGGCTCGCTGGTCATGGGGCAGCTGGCGCGCCGGCTGAACCTGCCGCTGCGCTGCGCGGGAAATTTCGCCACCTCGAAACTGCCCGACGCGCAGGCGATGAGCCAGGGGGCGATGTCGATGATGTCGGCGGTGCAATGCGGCGCCAACTATATCCTGCATGCGGCCGGGTTCCTCGACGGGCTGCTGTCCATGTCCTACGAGAAATTCATGCTCGACGCCGACATGTGCGGCGCGTTGCACGCCTATGTCGCCGGGCTGAAGGTCAATGACGACACGCTGGGGCTCGACGCGCTGCGCGAGGGCGGGCCGGGGGCGCATATGTTCGGCGCCCGGCACACGCTGGCGCATTACCGGACCGCCTATTGGGACAGCGGCCTCAACGACGACCAGCCCTATGAAACCTGGTTCGAGCAAGGCGGCGACAACGCCATGCAGCGCGCCAACGTCAGGTGGAAGAAGACGCTGGCCGACTACCAGGCCCCGCCGCTTGACAAATCCACCGACGAGGCGCTGAAGGATTTCATGGCGCGGCGAAAATCCGAAACGCCCGACGCCTGGTATTGAATAGGGGGGACCGATGTCCAAGGATCCGCTGCTGCAACCCTACAGGCTCAAGCATCTGACCCTGAAGAACCGGATCATGACCACCAGTCACGAACCGGCCTATCCCGAGGACGGGATGCCGAAAGACCGCTACCGCGCCTATCACGAGGCGCGCGCCAAAGCCGGCGTCGGCATGACCATGACCGCCGGATCCGCCACCGTGTCGCGCGACAGCCCCCCGTCATTCAACAACATCCTCGCCTATCGCGACGAGGTGGTGCCATGGATGGCGAAGCTCGCCGACGCCTGCCACGAACACGGCTGCGCGGTGATGATCCAGCTCACCCATCTGGGCCGGCGCACCGGCTGGAGCAAGGGCGACTGGCTGCCGGTGCTGTCGCCCTCGCACAAGCGCGAAGCCGCGCATCGCGCATTCCCCAAGAAGCTTGAGGACTGGGACATCGCGCGCATCGTCGCCGACTACGCCGACGCCGCCGAACGCATGCAGGCGGCGGGGCTGGACGGCATCGAGCTGGAGGCCTACGGGCATCTGATGGATCAGTTCTGGTCCCCGGCGACCAACACGCTCGACGGCCCCTATGGCGGCGGGCTGGACAACCGCATGCGGTTCTCGATGGAGGTGCTGGAGGCGATCCGCAAGCGCGTCGGCGACGCGTTCATCGTCGGCATCCGCTACACCGCCGACGAGGCCATGGAAGGCGGAATCTCCACCGCCGAAGGCGTCGAGATTTCCCGCCGCCTGAAGGATTCGGGGCTGGTGGATTTCCTGAACGTCATTCGCGGCCATATCGACACCGACCCGGCGATGACCGACGTGATTCCGGTGCAGGGCATGAAAAGCGCCCCGCATCTGGATTTCGCCGGCGAGGTGCGCGCCCAGACCGGCATGCCGGTGTTCCACGCGGCGCGCATCCCCGATGTCGCCACCGCGCGCCACGCCATCGCCGCGGGCAAGCTGGATCTGGTGGGCATGACCCGCGCGCACATGGCCGATCCGCAGATCGTGCAGAAGATCATCGAGGGGCGCGAGGCCGACATCCGCCCCTGCGTCGGGGCCACCTATTGCCTCGACCGCATCTATCAGGGGGGGGACGCGCTGTGCATGCACAACGCCGCCACCGGGCGCGAGCTGAGCATGCCCCACGACATCCCGCCCGCCGGAACGCCGCGCAGGCTGGTCGTGGTCGGCGCCGGGCCGGCGGGGCTGGAGGCGGCGCGCGTCGCCGCCGAGCGCGGCCATCATGCGACGGTGTTCGAAGCCGCGCCCGATCCCGGCGGACAGGTGCGGCTGCTGGCGCAAAGCGCGCGGCGGCGCGAGATGATCTCGATCATCGACTGGCGCATGGCGCAATGCGCGGCGCGCGGCGTCGAATTCCGCTTCGGAATCTGGGCCGAACCGGCCGAGGTGCTGGCCGAAAACCCCGACGCGGTGATCGTCGCCACCGGCGGACTGCCCGATTCCGAGGCGCTGGAGTCGGGCAATGAGCTCACGGTCACCGCCTGGGACATCATCTCGGGCGACGTCAGGCCCGGGCGCGAGGTGCTGATCTATGACGATGCGGGCGATCACGCCGCGCTGCAGGCCGCCGAGATCATCGCCGCCAGCGGCGCCAGGGTCGAGATCATGACCCCCGACCGCAGCTTCGCGCCCGAAGTCATGGCCATGAACCTCGTGCCCTACATGCGCGCATTGCAGGACAAGGACGTGACCTTCACCGTCACCTACCGCCTGAAAAGCCTGCGGCGCGAGGGCAACCGGCTGACCGCCGCGATCGGCTCCGACTACATGGACCTGAACCGGGAACGCAGCTTCGATCAGGTGGTGGTCAATCACGGGACCGTTCCGCTCGACGATCTGTATTTCGCGCTGAAGCCGCAATCGTCCAATCTGGGCGAGGTGGATCACGGCGCGCTGATCGCCGGGCGGGCGCAGACCCTGCGCCCCAACCCGGCGGGCGCCTTCCAGTTGTTTCGCATCGGCGACGCGGTGTCCTCGCGCAATGTGCACGCCGCGATCTACGACGCGCTGCGGCTGGTCAAGGACCTCTGATGCTCGACCGGCTGTTCACGCCCGTCGCGCTGCGCGGCAAGACCCTGCGCAACCGCATCGTCTTCGGCGCCCACACCGCCAACATGGCCGAGGACGGGCTGCCGGGCGCGCGCCACATCGCCTATTACCGCGAACGCGCGATCGGCGGCGCGGCGATGATCGTGGTGGAACCCATGCCGGTGCACGCGGCGGCGGTGCTGACCCGGGGCAATTTCCGCCATTCCGACGACGCGGTGATCCCGGCGTTCCGGAAGCTCACCGCGGCGGGGAAGGCCGAGGGCGCGGTGATGATCCAGCAGCTCTACCACGTGGGCGCCCATGGCGACGGCGACAATTCCTGGCACCCGGCCTGGTCGCCCTCGGGCGGGCCGAGCTGGCATGACAGCGATTCAAGCCACGCCATGACCGAGGCCGAGATCCAGCAGACCATCGACGGATTCGCGCAGGCCGCCCTGCGCTGTCGCGCGGGCGGCTTCGACGGGGTCGAGATCTGGGCCGCCTATCACGGGCTGCTGGACCAGTTCTGGACCCCGCTGTCCAACCGGCGCGACGACCGCTGGGGCGGCTCGCTTGAAAACCGCACCCGGCTGTCGCGCGAGGTTCTGAGCCGCATCCGCGCGGAATGCGGCGAGGATTTCATCATCGGGCTGGCGGTGAGCGACGACCCGCAGGCCGCCGCGCATCTGAGCCGCGATGCCATCGCCGAGATCATCGCCCTGCATGACCGCGCCCGGGCCATGGATTACGTCACCTGCGGCACGGGCAGCTATTTCGACTTTTACAAGCTGATCCCGACATTTCTGCATGGCGAAAAGCTCGGCGCCCCGCTGGCGCGGCGCCTGCGCGCCGCGGCGCCGAACGCGCTGATCATCGCCGAAAGCCATATCCGCACCCCCGACAACGCCGAGGCGGCGCTGCGCGAGGGCGCCGCCGATCTGGTGTCGATCGTGCGCGGCCAGATCGCCGATCCGCATCTGGCCGCCAAGGCCGAAGCCGGGCGCGCGGACGACATTCGCGGCTGCCTGTCCTGCAACCAGATGTGCTGGGGGCGGCGGTCGCGCGATTACTGGATTTCCTGCGTGGTCAACCCCTCGGCGGGGCGCGAGCATGTCTGGAACGGCGACCGGTTCGCACCGGCGGACACCCCGAAAACCGTGCTGGTGGCAGGGGCCGGCCCGGCGGGGCTGGAGGCCGCGCGGGTCGCCGCCGAACGCGGCCACCGGGTGACGATCTGCGAGGCCGGGCCCCGGGTCGGCGGGCAGTTCCGCCTTGCCGGGCTGCAGCCGCGCCGGGCGCAGATCCTCGACCTGATCGACTGGCATGAGCGCCAGCTTGGCAAGCTGGGCGTGGATCTGCGCTGCAATGCCCCGCTCGACGCCGATGACATCCTGGCGTTCGGGGCCGATCGGGTGATCCTCGCCACCGGCTCGCTGCCCGCCGGGACCGGGTTCCAGAAATCCATGGCCCATCTGGCGCGCCTGCCGGGGATCGGGCGCGGCGACGTCTGGTCGCCCGAGGAGGTGATGGCCCGCGCCGCCCGCCTGGGCGATCGGGTGATCGTGCTCGACGAGGGCGGCAACTGGCGCGGCTGCGGCACGGCCTGGAAACTGGCCGAGGACGGGCGGAAGGTCACGATCGTCACCCCCGACCCCATGGTGGGCGGGGAATTGCAGCGCAGCGCCGCGGATTTCCCGCTGCGCCAGCGGCTGGCGCGGCTCGGGGTGCGGTTCGTCACCGAGACGGCGATTTCAGAATGGACCGCAACGGGCGCCGCGACGGTGGATCTGCTGAATGGGGAGGCCGGCCATGTCGCCGCCGACAGCCTGGTTCTGGCGACGGCGAATATGGCCGAAACCGGCGTCGCGGCGGCGCTGCGCGACCGCGACGCGGCGTTTGATCTGATCGGCGACGCCGCGGCCCCCCGGCAGGCGGCTTTCGCGATTTACGAGGGGCGAAAGGCGGCGCTGGCGATCTGAATGTTCCGCCGCCGGGGCGTCGCGCCGGTCGGCGCGCAGGCCCAACGAAAAACGCCCGCCGATCATGGCGGGCGTTTCACGAACAGGAACATGGCAGAGCCGCGCGCGCGCGCGGCGCGCGCGGCGGGCGGCCCCCGGCCCGCCCACCGTGAGTTTCGACACCACCCCCGCGCCCACCGGGCGGCCGCCCGAGCGGATGGCGCAC